>NZ_JADQBF010000079.1 GCF_016278775.1 Demequina sp.
CCAGGGTCAGGATCGTTCCGCCCGAAACGCCCGCGACCCACATGACCAACGCGGCCACGGCGATCCCCAGGTACAACTTCGTGGACAGACTTTTCAGTGACATCTCGATTACCTCCACATCATGGCGCTCATGCGCGCACCGTCTAGATCCGATCAGTGTGCGGACCTCAAGTGAAGACGGGACAGCACGGCGGATCAATTTTCGATGTGGAGGTGCTTGGAGGCCACGCGCACATGGCCACTTCGCGTAGAGCGGCACGCCGCATTCGCATAGCCTTGTGCTTCAACTGGTGATCGAGGAGGACTCATGGCTGGCGGTCTAGTGGCGTTGCTCGATGACATCGCAGCGCTCGCGAAGCTTGCCGCGGCGTCCGTCGACGACATCGGGGTCGCGGCGAGCCGCGCGAGTGTCAAGGCTGCCGGTGTGGTGATCGACGACACCGCGGTGACGCCCCGTTACCTCCACGGCTTCACGTCGGCGCGCGAGTTGCCCATCGTCCGGCGGATCGCGATCGGTTCTTTGCGCAACAAGTTGGTGTTCATCCTTCCCGCCGCGCTGCTTCTCAGCCAGTTTCTCCCGTGGCTCCTCACGCCCATACTGATGGTGGGTGGCACGTATCTCGCCTTCGAGGGTGCGGAGAAGCTCTACGAACTGGTCACCGGTCACGCCAAGGACAAGCGCGAGGTACCAGCGGCGGTCCAAGGCGTCGACGTGGAGAAGACGATGGTGGCCAGCGCGATTCGCACCGACTTCATCCTCTCCACAGAGATCATGGTGATCGCGCTCAACGAAGTCGCGGACGAGCCACTGGTGTCGAGGGCCATCATTCTTGCGGTGGTGGCTGTCGTCATTACAGCCATCGTGTACGGCGTTGTCGCGCTCATCGTGAAGATGGATGACGTGGGGCTGTATTTGGCGGAGAAGCGGACCGGGGCGTCCGCAGCCTTCGGTCGAGCGCTCGTCCTCGCGATGCCCAAGTTCCTCGCGGTGCTGTCCACGGTGGGGATCATCGCCATGTTGTGGGTCGGAGGGCACATCCTGCTCGTCGGACTGGACGAGTTGGGTTGGGTAGCGCCCTACGAACTCGTCCACAGCGCCGAGGAGGCCGTGCATGACATCGCCGGCATCGGCGGCTTCTTGGGATGGCTCGCGAACACGCTTGCCTCCGCGATGGTGGGCGCGCTCGTCGGCTCGGTTGTCGTCACGGTGTTTCACTTGGTGCAGCGCCTGCGGAGGAATCGCGCCGACGCCGTGGACGCCCACTGACCCGCACGGAGGGCCTAGCGCGTCGCGACGCACCCCTCAATGTGATCGTCCACCAGGCCGCACGCCTGCATCGCGGCGTACATGGTGGTCGGTCCCACGAAGACGAACCCTGCCTTCTTAAGTTCCTTGGTGAGCGCCGCCGATTCTGCGGAGTAAGCGGGCACGTCCTCCCAGCCGCGCGGACGGGTTTCCCGTGCGGCGGGGGCGTGCGACCAGAACAGTTCGTCGAGCGATCCGCCGGCTTCCTGAAGCGCGACCACGGCCCGTGCGTTGGTGATGGCGGCGTTGATCTTGAGGCGGTTGCGCACGATGCCAGCGTCGGCGAGCAGTCGTTCCACGTCGTCGTCCCCAAAGGCCGCGACGGCGGCCGGCTCGAATCCGCAGAAGGCGGCGCGGAAGTTGTCGCGCTTGCGCAGGATGGTCAGCCACGACAGCCCGGACTGCATTCCCTCGAGCACGATGCGTTCGTACAAGGCAGCGTCGCCGTGGACGGGCACCCCCCATTCGGAGTCGTGATACTCCTCGTACAGCGGGTCTCCGTTGCCAAAGCAGCGGGTGAGGTCGTTCGGTTCCGTGATCATGACTCCAGTCTGGCGGGAGGGACCGACGCTCGGCACCCCGAGGCGCGGTGTGGGGGACAGCGCCCCCCGCGCCTGCCTGGGCACGACGCTGCGTGCTCGCGCTAGTCTTGCCACGCCATGACGATCCGTGACCTTCTCGCCTCACAGCACACGACGCTGTCGTACGAGCTCTTTCCGCCCCGCAGCCCCGCGGCCGAGGCGACGCTCGAGGCCACCATGGAGGTGCTCGCGAGCACGCGGCCTGACTTCGTGTCGATTACGTACGGCGCCTCGGGTTCCACGCGCTCGACCAGCCGCGGCGTGGTGCAGCGCCTGGCCGAGGCGCACACCATTCCGCCGCTTGCTCACCTCACCTGCGTCGATCAGAGCCGGGCGGAGCTTGTGGCCGTGATCGAGGAGTACTTGGGAGAGGGCGTGCAGGACTTCCTGGCGCTGCGCGGCGACCCACCCAAGGGACAAGTCGACTGGAGTCCGCACCCTGACGGGCTGCTGTACGCCTCCGAACTGGTCGCACTGTTGCGCGAGGTCGCGGCAGCGCACGGCATCGACATCAGCATCGGCGTTACCGCATTCCCCGCCCAACACGCGCTCGACCAGTGGCGCCAGCAGGGCCTCGACGTGTTGCGCGCCAAGCAAGACGCTGGTGCGGACTTCGCCATCACCCAGGTGTTCTATGAGGTGGCCCACTATGAGGCGCTCGTGCGGGATGCCGCCGCAGAGGGCATCGGCCTGCCGATCGTTCCGGAGGTGATGCCGCTCGTGTCCGTGAGGCGCGCCTACCGCGCGGCGGAGCTCACGGGAGTCCCCACCCCTGGCGAGTTGGTGGCGGCCCTCGAGGCGGCCGAGGACGATGCGGCGGCGCTCGCGGCAGGAGTGGCCCACGCGGCGCAACTATCGGCCGACCTGGTCGAGGCTGGGGCGCCCGGAATCCACATCATCACCTTCAACAAGCACGAGGCAGCGCTTGCGCTTGTGGAAGCGCTGGGTCTGCGGTAACTTCCGGCCGCGTCATTCCACGTGCGGCCTGACCGAAGTCACAGCCTGCCAGCGGCGGGCCCTGCTCATTCCGTCTGGCGGGCCGCGAGCACGGCTGAGGCTGTGACTTAGGTCAGGCGAGCGGTGAGCCAGCGCGCGGATGGGCGTTCCGCCACTCGCAACTCCGTGGTGGCTGAGCCTCCATCACGCAGCGCTGAGCCTAGTGCGGGGTGGGGCGACGTCGGTTGACCGAGATGAAGGTGGCTCCGAGCGCGATCAGAAGGAGGGCGAGGACCCCGGGCACAGCGGACGTGAACCCGGTGTTGGCCAGGTTGCCCCCGATCCCGGCCGTTGCGGACACCACCGCCGACGCCGCTCCGACACCAACCGCGTTGGACGCAATCACGCGGAACTCATAGCTCGTGCCGTTGGTGAGGCCAGTCACGTTCGCCGAGGTAGCGGTTCCTGCAGACAGAGAGCTCCACGCGCCGGTGCCTGAGACCCTGTACTCGACGGTGTACCCGGTGATGGGGCTGCCACCGTCCGATGCTGGCGCCGCCCAGGTCACCCGCACCGACGACTCACCCCCGGTGGCGGTCACGGCAGCGGGGGCGTCGGGTGCGCCAAGGTACGTGATCACAGACACGGAGTCGTCGAGGTAGTTGGTGACGTAGGCGGTGGTGCCGTCGGGGCTGACGGTCACGGAGTATGGGGTATCGCCGACGGGGATGGTGGTGGTGACGGTGTGGGTGGTGGTGTCGATCACCGAGACGGTGTTGTCGAGGAAGTTGGTGACGTAGGCGGTGGTGCCGTCGGGGCTGACGGTCACGGAGTATGGGGTATCGCCGACGGGGATGGTGGTGGTGACGGTGTGGGTGGTGGTGTCGATCACTGACACCGTGTCGGCAGAGAAGTTGGCGGTGTAGGCGGTGGTGCCGTCGGGGCTGACGGTCACGGACTGCGGGGAGTTGCCGACGGGGATGGTGGTGGTGACGGTGTGGGTGGTGGTGTCGATCACTGACACCGTGTCGGCAGAGAAGTTGGCGGTGTAGGCGGTGGTGCCGTCGGGGCTGACGGTCACGGACTGCGGGGAGTTGCCGACGGGGATGGTGGTGGTGACGGTGTGGGTGGTGGTGTCGATCACTGACACCGTGTCGGCAGAGAAGTTGGCGGTGTAGGCGGTGGTGCCGTCGGGGCTGACGGTCACCGACAGCGGGCTGTTGCCGAGGGCGATGGTGTCGGTGACCGTGTTCGTGGCGGTGTCGATTATCGAGACGGTGTTGGCCAAGATGTTGGCGGCGTAGGCGGTGGTGCCGTCGGGGCTGACGGCCACCGACAACGGGCCGTTGCCGACGGGGATGGTGGTGGTGACGGTGTGGGTGGTGGTGTCGATCACTGACACCGTGTCGGCAGAGAAGTTGGCGGTGTAGGCGGTGGTGCCGTCGGGGCTGACGGCGGCGTCCCGCGGAGCGTCGCCAACACTAATGGTGGCGGTCACCGTATTGGGACTGGGTACATCCACGGGTGTCACTGGCACGGCAGTTGAACTCGCTGAGGTGCCGTCGGCATTGGTCGCGGTGACCGTCACCGCGTAGTCGGTGCCGTTGGCCAGGTTGCCGACGGTGCGACCAGTGGTCGCAGGCCCGGAGGTCACGGTGGCGACCGTGGTCGCGCCGTCGTTCACCGTCACGGTGTACCCGGTGATGGGGCTGCCACCGTCCGATGCCGGCGCCGCCCAGGTCACCCACACCGACGACTCGCCAGCGGTGGCTGTCACGCCAGTGGGGGCGTCGGGCGCCGCGGCGAACGCGGGGGGCGCCGCCGTCCCGATGAATGCGGCTGTCACGGCCGTGATGAAAGCGATCATCTTGGCGGCTCTAGCCACGCGGGCACGTAGGGGAGTCGCCAGGCTTGCCAATGCGTCCCCAAAGAGGGGTGCTTCCAGAGCGGGGTTCACGGACCACACCCTACAATTGCCGTTGTACCAGGGCAACCCCTTGTCAAGGGACTTCTGTCCCGACGAGCCCGACGGCTGTCCCGGCCCATCGCGCTCCACTCGCCGTGCCACCATGGGTGCCATGGCACGCGACATCTCTCCCCGTTCAGTGACGCTTACGCGCGACGCGCTCGGCGTCTACACCGCCACCAACGAGGCGGGCGCGACGCTTCAATTTGGGCGTGGCGACGGCCTGCTCGGTCCCGTCGAGCTGCTCCTCGCCGCCTTGGCTGGCTGCTCAAGCATCGACGTGGACATGATGACGACGCGTCGCGCCGAGCCCGATCGTTTCGAAGTGACCGCCCGCGCGGATCAAGTGCGCGACGATGAGGCTGGCAACATCCTCGAAAACATCGAGGTGTTGTTCGATCTCGCTTTCCCAGCGGGAGAGGACGGCGACAAGGCGAGGGCACGCGTAGCGTCGGCGTTGAAGGCTTCACATGACAAACTCTGCACCGTGTCTCGGACGCTTGAGGCGCCCAGCCCCGTCACGATCGTCGAGCGGGGCTAGGCCCGCATTGGCCCGCACCGTGCGCGCCCGCTAGACTGTGCGGCGCTGTCTCGGCGCCGGTACGGGCGTCGACCAAGCGCAATGGCGAGCCCGCCGCGCATGCACCCATTTGAGGAACCATGTCTGACGTCACCCCCGCGCCCTTTCCCACCGGCACCATCCTTGGCTACCCGCGCATCGGCGCGAATCGCGAGCTGAAGAAGGCACTCGAGTCCTTCTGGAAGGGCGCCTCTACCGAAGCCGATCTCGAGGCCTCCGCAGCACAGTTGCGCGCCGTCACGCGTGAGCGACTCGCGGCCCTTGGCCTGGGCGCCACCACGAGCGCCATCCCCTCGAACTTCTCGTTCTATGACCACATGCTCGATGCCGCGGTGACCTTCGGAGCCATCCCCAAGCGCTTCGCGGACCTGCGTGGCGACGACGGCTCTGTCGACCTGGCCGCCTATTCGACCATCGCGCGCGGCGAGGGTGACAAGGCTCCGCTCGAGATGACCAAGTGGTTCGACTCGAACTACCACTACCTGGTTCCGGAGA
>NZ_JADQBF010000069.1 GCF_016278775.1 Demequina sp.
ACAGATACCTCTCAGCGTGTTGACGCTTCTCACTTTCCATGTGACCGGCCAGATCAGCCTTCGCGACCTCCCGGGCAACTAACCGTCGCACCTCCCGCAACCCAAGAAGCTGAGCCTTGGCCACCAACCGTTGCTCCAGTGCATGCACTTGGTCGCTGGGAACACGGTCCGTGAGACGTTCAAGTCCCCCTGTGATGATCGCGGCCACATCCGTGGACAGGACGCCAGCCATCGAGGCTGTGGTGATGGCCGGGTAACGCGGTGTCGGCGGGGTGGGGGGTTGGTCGTCGGACAGGTCCAGCCGGTCGGAAGCCTCGGAAGGCAGCACGGGTTCAGCGATGAACGCCCTGCCCGCTTCGATCGCCCGCCACGCACCCGCCTGAGATCCGCCCGTCACCGACGCGACCATCGATGCCGCGTTACCAAACCCTTGCCGCCTAGCAAGCCCACCACCGACCTGATCAGGGGTCGAACGTCGGGCGGCATCACCAGCGACACGCGCACGCAAAGCATCGGTGAGGCGCCCCAGCGTCGCGACGTCGTCGAGCACTCCTAAGAAGTCGCCCTCCGCCAGTGCGGCAACATCACAGCGTGCCAGGTCGCGCACCAGTGAGCTCACACGCTGCACCTGTGCCCTGTCAAGCACCGCCGGCTGGTTCGTCATGAAACCAGTCAAGCACCACCCCCTGACACACACCTACCAGGCACGATGACCTGTGGACAACCCCACCACACCCGACCTGGGCACGACGCCGAGAAAGCGGCGGCGAGGAGCCGACGAGGGCCGGCGACGCGCCCGACGAGGGGCCGACGAGGGACGGCGACGCGCCCGACGAGGGGCTGACGAGGGGCTGACGAGGGGCTGACGAGGAGCCGACGAGGGACGGCGACGCGCCCGACGAGGGGCTGACGAGGGGCCGGCGAGGCGCTGACGAGGGGCCGGCGACGCGCCCGACGAGGCGCTGACGAGGGGCTGGCGAGGGGCTGGCGACAGCCAGCAAGTGGCCAAGCGCCAACTCTCCCCAGCCGCCGTGCCAGGATGGAGAGAGTCCCAAGAGACCGAGGGGGAACACATGACTCACGCCGTCCGCCGCCACACCGGGGCGACGCGCACCGCCGCCTTGACGATCACCCTCGCAGCGTCGGCGGCAGTCCTGGCGGGTTGCTCTGGCGACAACGACGACGGCGAGCGAGCCGAGCCCTCCGCGCCAGCAGCGTCGTTCGAGGTTCGCGCGGTGGCCGTCACGGTGCCGGTGACGCAATGGTCTGAGCAGGAGGGCGACACCGACGCCGCGGCCGCTGTGCTCGCCGCCTGGGGCTTGGACGGCTGGCTGACTCCCGACGACTACGTCGCCCAGGTAGCGGCAGGCTGTCCCGACGCACCGCTCCCCGCCGACTACGCCGGTTGGGTGTGTGATGAGTACGGCTTCACCGCGTACCTGGTGTTCCCCGCGGCGCTCACCGCGGACGACGTCGCGTCGGTCGAACCTGTCGGGCCGAGTGAGGGGGTCAGCGGTCCTTGGCGGGTGTTGGTGGAGCTCACCGAGGAGGGCGGCGCGAAGCAGGCCGAGCTCACGGCCGAGGCGTCGGCGCGCGATCCGCAAGGCGCCGTCGCGATCATGATCGATGGCGACGTGGTGTCAGCACCCATAGTGGCTCAGCCGCTCACCACACCCGCGTTCTCGCTGGAAGGTGGGTGGGACGAGGACAAGGCCAGGATCATCGCCGACAGCCTGAGCAACTAACGCCAACACGCCAGCCCCCAACACGCCAGCCCCCGCCGCCTAACCCGTCTCGGCGTTGCCCTGCTCCAGGAGCGTGTGCAGCTTGCTGAGCGGCGGGCCGAGCATTGACCGCACAATGAGCGGGTTCGTGTCCGAGCCGGACGCCAGTTCGAGGGCGGCCTCAACCAGGGACTCGAGTTCGGAGTCGGCGTCGCCCAAGGCGTGGTGGGCGTGCGCGAGCCCGGTGAGGATGGTGCCGCGCACGGCGAGCACGGTCATGGGTTCGGCGGCCGCGGCCGCGAGCAACTGGTACTGCTGCTCGGCCTTGGCCAATACCTCCAGCGCCTCTTCCGGGCGACCGGCCTCGACCATGCAGCGGGCCGTGCCGACGCCGATGCGGATCAGTTCGGTGCGTTCAAACTGCGAGGGCTCTGGGCCGGTGAGCACGTGTTCGGCAACCTCGAGCGCCTCGGTCCAGGTGGCCTCAGATTCGGCCTGCTGATTGTCGAGCGCCAGCTGCATCGAGTACCAAGACAGCCGCTGGGCGAGGTGAAGCGCATGGTCGCGAGGCTCCCGAATAAACTCGGCACGCAAACGAGTCACGTCGTTGCGAGTCTGTTCGAGGCTCATCTTGGTGAGTGTATGTGAACAAGGTCACACGGCCAAGGGGTATCGCCCGCACAGCGCGCTCCGATGGGCGCGATGTCCGGGTATGTGGTCATTTGGACGTGCTCGCGCGTCACATCACCGGCACGGGAGCCTGCGTCGCGGGGTTGTCGACTGGCATGCGACCGCGAACATCGGTCGCGTTCTCCAGCCTCGCCATCGACCGCTTCCAGGCCAGCACGATCGCCACGATGCCTCCCGTGAGCGCCGCCTCCAACAGACCCCATG
The DNA here is from genome assembly GCF_016278775.1 of Demequina sp. Lineage (GTDB taxonomy): Bacteria > Actinomycetota > Actinomycetes > Actinomycetales > Demequinaceae > Demequina. The sequence continues at coordinate 2,619 of NZ_JADQBF010000069.1, forward strand.
CGGCATAGTACGGAAGCAGTTCGCCCACCGTCGCCCCCGGTGCCTCCATCACGTCGCCCACCGTTGGCGGGCCGCCGAGCGCCACCACGGCCGCGAGAGTCAGCGCAGACGCCAGGACGCTCACCCATGCCGCCACGGCTGCCGCTCCCGCGCGCACCCACGGAGAGTCCCGGCCGGGTCGACGCCGCAGAAACCCAGCGAGAGCAAGCACGGCTCGATACGCGCCGTAACCCACCAGCACTCCGGCCACCCCCATGACGAGCACGTTCACCCCCAGCGCGGACGTGCCGCCGTCGTGCCACAGCAACGCTTCGAGGGCCAACACCGACGCCATGGTGGTCAGCGCCAGCCACGGGCCGACGGCGATGGCCAGGAGCGTTCCGCCGATCAGGTGGGCGGTGTAGGGGCCGGGCAGCGAGACGTCGGCGAGGTGCGCCAGCACCACGCCGGCGGCGCCAGCGAGCGCCACGCCAAGGCGGGGACTCCCGCGCCGCAGTTCGCGCGCCGACCACGTCAGCGCGCCAGCCGAGGCCGCCCCAGCGACCACCAGTGTTGTCGGGTCGATAACTCCATCGGGAATGTGCATGATCCCTCTCCTTTCAGGCAAGCACCGTGGCCGGTGCGGAGTACGTGCAGGCGCCCACGGCGGCCAGCTCAGTTGCGGTGGAACGTTGCAGGTGGGCGAGTTCGGCGGGCTCGAGCCGGTCGCACACCCAGTCCCAGTGCAGCGCCACCCAGTCGCCCGGCTGCACCGCGTGCGTCAGCGCGTGGCCGTCGCGTCGCAGGCGCGCCGTCTCTGCGCCGGCGGGCCCCAGCACCAGCCGACGCCCGTCCCACACGAGGCTTTGGCTGGTCACCACCGCGGTGTCGCCGTGAATCGCCTCCAGGCGGCCCCAGCGAATGCGGCAACGGTCCAGCACCTGCAGCGGTGCGTCACCCATGCCGCCGCGCATCAGCCCCACCCACGGGTAGACGCCGAACACGTGGAAGTTGTGGTGTGGGGTCGCGCCCGCGACGGCTGCGGCGGCGAGCCGCTCAAACTCAAGCCGGGACAGCCGCGGCCGGAACCGCGTCTCGAGCGAGTCCACAAACGGCCGCCCCCCGCACCGCGCCAGTTCGGGTCCGCCCAACCAGTACGTGCGCACCACCGTGGGGTCGAGCGGCTCCCGCCCCAGCAGCGACCCGATCAGTTCGAGGTAGGGCCACGCGCCCTCGAAGCCCCGCGCCACGTCGGCGAGCGCAGTGCCGGACGCACCGGTCGCGACGCGCTCCAACAGTTCGTCCGCGCGGTCCGGGCCACAGTAGCCGCGCTCGTTGGGCGGGAACGCGTAGCGGCCAAACAGGAGCGCGCCGTCGGCCTCGCGCGGCTGCCCGGCAGGGCTGGCCACGGTGGGGCTGTGGGTCGGGCCACGCGGCCGACGCGCGGTGGAGTTCACGTGATGGCTCGCCTGCCGAGGGGCCCTTGACGGGGCGCGAGCCACACCAGCAGCCCGCCAGCGGCCAGTAGCGCCAGCCACGGCGCCTTTGCCGCGATGGGCGCACCGTCGAACGCGCCAGCCAGCGCCGCCGTCACGATCGCGCCGAGCACCAGCACAGCGGTGACGTCCACGGCTGGCGCACGCCACAGCGCCTGGTGCCACGTGAGCACGTAGCCGGCGAGCAGCAGTCCGGTGAGTACCACCCATCCCCATTGCGCCGACGTGCCGGGCACCACGCGACCGAGCGCACCTGTGGCGCCCGCCCATGCCAGAAGCGCGATAGAGCCGCCTCCCATGCGGGCGAGCGACACGGTCCACGGGGTGATGCCCACGAGCAGCCGCTTGGTGGCGACCACCTCGACGGACCACATGAGTGTGGCGGCGCCGATCATGACGATGCCAAGGTCGGGCGCGAATGAGACGGCGCCTGCGAGCCCCAATTGGCCCAGCACCAGCAGCACGATCGCGGCCCCGTGCCAGAGCGTGAGCTTCTCCTTGAGCAGCGGCACGGCGAGCAGCGCGACCCACACGATGAGCGTCTTGTGCAGGAATGCCGCCTGGGTGGACGCCGTCGAGGCGAGCCCTTGGAAGAACAGCAGGAACGGCACGGCGCCACCGAGGATCGCCACGTACGCCAAACCCCACCAGCCCCGGGCCCGCGTCGGCCGGGTGAGCGAGACAGACCCGGCGCCGCGCATGGCCCGCGCTATCAGGAAGACGACGCCGATGACCAGGGCGGCCGCGGCGTTCTTGGCCGTCGTGTAGGCGGTCGCGTTGCCGTAGGCGGCCACTCCTGAAGAGTTGACCCAAATGGCGACGCCTGAAATCAGGGCCGTAGATGCCGCGAGTGCGAGGCCGCGATTGCGGGTGGTGGTCATGACGCAGTCTCCTTGTGGTTGGTGGTGTCAGGATCGGTGGCGCGGATGGCGAGTGCGTCCTTGGCCTGCGCCTCGGTGATGCGTTCCAGCGCGAAGCCGGAGTGGATCACCACCCACTCGCCCGGTTGAATGTCGTCGTCTGCGACGGTCATGGCGAGCACCTCTTCGCGTCGGCCGCCGTGTTCCACGATGGCGCGACCGTCACGGTGCACCTCGACCACTTGTGCGATCGTTCCTAGACACATCTCCCGGCCTCGCTTCCTTGAGCAGGGTGGCCTTGAATGGGGTGGCCTACGCGGGCGAGCTCGGCGCTCACGGCGGCCACGGCGTCGTCGATGCTTGCGGTCACTTGAGGCGACATCGGCCCGTGCGCGAAGGTGATGGCCTCGACGCCCACGATCGCGACGTGCTCCGGCAGGGTGCCGAGCGTGCGCGCCAACTCGACGGCGCCCGCCAGGCCAAACGCGTGGGTGCCGCCGCGACCGGCAGCTGCGAAGGCGTGGGTGGGCAGCGAGGCGTCGTGCGTGCCCGCGTGATGGACGGACACGGTGCCAGCAGCGATGCCGGAGATCATGGAGTCGACCAGCACGACGGCGTGGCAGCCCTCCCAGGCGTGCACCAGCGCGGTCGGATCCTCATGGGTGAGCACCTGGACGTCTCTCCCTGCCACCTCGCGCACTCGTTCCGCGACGCGAGGGCCGACGGCGTCGTCACCACAGTCTGGCGAGCCCAGGCCGATGACCATCGCCCCGGGGTTCATGTTCGCTTCACTCTGAGGTCAAGAAAGTGGGTGGCGCACGAGATGCAGGGGTCGTAGTTGCGGATCGCGGCTTCGCAGCGGTGCGTGAGGGTGTGGTCGTCGAGGTCCACCCAT
>NZ_JADQBF010000066.1 GCF_016278775.1 Demequina sp.
CCCGCCGTGACGGAGTAGGTGGGCGCCGGGTACCCGGAGGCTGAGACGGATGCCGACGGGTCCGCCCCCACGATCAGCAGCGTGGGCACCCCTGCGGGCGTGCCTGGCCGCACGCCGGGTATGGCCGACGCGGTGCTTGACGCCGCGGACCAACCGTAGATGTTGTGTGCCTCAACGCTGAACGTGTACTCCTGGGCCGGTGTCAGCCCGGTCAGCGTGCATGGTGAACTGCACTCCGTCTGGACGCCACCGGGATTGCTGGTGACGCGGTACGCGTCGATGGCGGAGTTGCTGTTCGAGAACGGTGCCGCAAACGTCACCGTCGCCTGACCCTCGCCCGGCGTCGCGGATACCGAGGTCGGGGCACCTGGGGTGCCGCCGAGCAGCACGCTAGAGGAGTCGGAGTAGATGCCGGTCCAGCCGGACGATCCCGTCACCTGATCGCCGTACTCGATCACGTAGCCGGAGATGCCGGATGCTGAGTTCGGCAAGTCGTTCCACTTGCCATCCGCAGTGCTCCAGTTGGTGACGAGGTAGGCCTCTCCGGCCGATCCATAGTTGTTTGGTTCGCCAGTCGACCAGTTGTAATAGAATGAAGAGTTGTCCACGAAGTCGCAGGGAACCGAGGTTGCGCCCGAGGTACAGCGGGAGAAGACCTCGCCCGGATTGGGTCCGTCGGCCCACACCCACAGGCGGCCGTAGGCCCCGGTGCCGGGTACCCCTTGCCCGCCAAGCCAGACGTTGGTTGCGCCCGGGATCTTGCTCGTGATCAGGTTGTTGACACCCGCGCTGTGCGCCGTCGCGAGATACCCCTGTTGGCCGCGATAACTTGCGGCCTTTGCGGCGGCCTTGGCATCGCTCCACGCGATGCCCGATGCCGCGACGTACTGGTAGTAGTGCCCGGTCTCGGAACTGTAGACGTAGGTGCCCGCATCGGCGGCGCGCGCTGTGATGCTGATCGTGGCGTGGGACCCCTTGCTCGATGCCGATGTAGTCAAGGCGAGAGCCGCGAGTGCCGCATTGACTTGGGCTCCGGTCCCGGAAAACGCCACCTCCGCACCCGTCGCTGAGTACCCGTACGAGATGGAAACTCCCGTGCCAGTGTCGACGGTGAGCGCGCCGATGGAGGTGGAAACGTTGACGACGGTGACTTCGCTGCTGCCCACCGAAACGGACAGGCCAGCCAACGTTGACGTCGTTCCCGCTTGCACTTCCGCAGTCGTGGTGGAGCTCACGCCGCTCACCGCAGCACTTGCTGGCTCGGCACCCAGCATGAGCATCGACAGCGCGATGCCCACAACTCCCACAGCAGACGCTGCGCGCAACCGCGCAGGGGACAGACCCCTCATGGTGCTTTCCCTCAGATCGATGGTCTTGGCACAGTTCACCCATCGACAGGCGAACGCGCGACACCCGCGACCATGGTCCCGGTCTGCTTGGACGCTACGAACCAATGTCGACCGCGACACGCAGAGGGGGCGATCCCGTCGGCGCGATTACCCTGCGTGTCGGTCAACCTTTCGGTTCGGAGCGTCGCGGCATGGCGGAAGCCGCTTGCAGGCCGGCGGGTGCCCGGCGCGGGGATCAGACCTGGGGGTCAGGACTGGGCGTTCTTGACGATGCGCGGCGCGGCCGGGTCCTTGTTGTCAACCACGATGTCCGCCCGCTCTACCGGCCCGCACGTGCGCAGATAGTGGCGTTGGGTCTCGGTGTAGCGCAGGTTGCTGCGGGCCTCGGGGTCGGTGGGAAAACCCTCTCGCACCGCGAGACGCTTGTAGGCCTCTTCGAACGGCACGTCTACGTAGATGGCCATCTCGAGGGAGCCGATCAGTTCCCTGCGCTGCAGCAGCACCCCATCGACCAGCAGGATCGCGTCCGGGCTGGCGTCGAGCCACCCGCCCTCGATGGGCAAGTCCGCGATCAGGTCGTGGGACTTCGCCCGATAGTTGAGGTTGCCGCGCGGACCAAGCGGCCCCAAGAGGTCGTTGATGAGGTGCGCGTAGTCGAAGGCACCCGCCCAGTACCCCTCCCACGAGTCGCGGCCCATGGCGTAGCGGATCGATTGCGGGTAGTGGAAGTCGTCCACGGTCGCCTCGATGACGTCGGCTCCGCGCTCGCGCAGCACGTCCGCGAGTTCGGCCCGCAAGATCGTCTTTCCGGAACCGTCGGGACCGTCGATGCCCACCCGCACCGGATGGGTCCTGTGCGCCGCTGAACGCGCCAATACGGCATCGGCGAGCAATGCGAGAACCTGGGCGCGGGCGTCAGTCATCATCTAGGCCTTCGCCATCAGTCCCTTGATGGCCGACGTGAAGAACGCAATCCCGTCAGTGCCGGTGCGACCGCCCTCGACCGAGTCGGGGCCAAAGCCTGGCTCGGCTGCGTGCTCGGGGTGAGGCATGAGGCCCACCACGTTGCCGCGGGCGTTGGTGATCCCCGCGATGTCGCGGCGGGAACCGTTCGGATTCCAGCCCACATAGCGGAACGCCACGCGACCCTCGCCCTCAAGCTCGTCAAGGGTGTGCTCGTCGGCCACATACTGGCCGTCTTGGTTCTTCAGCGGGATCACGATCTCTTCGCCCGCGCGGTACTCACTGGTCCACGCCGTCTCGGCGTTCTCGACCCGTAGCGTCTGGTCGCGGCACACAAAGTGCAAGTGCTCATTCTTGATCATCGAGCCCGGTAGCAGGTGCACCTCGGTGAGTACCTGGAAGCCATTGCAGATGCCCAGCACAGGCATGCCGCCGTTCGCCGAGTCCACGATGGTGTCCATGATGGGCGCGAAGCGAGCGATCGCGCCGGCGCGCAGGTAGTCGCCGTAACTGAAGCCGCCGGGAAGCACCACGGCGTCGACGCCCTGGAGGTCGGCGTCGGCGTGGAACAGCGACACCGGATCCGCGCCAGCGAGCCGCACGGCGCGCAGGGCGTCGCGGTCGTCGAGTGAACCAGGGAACGTGACGACGCCGATGCGGGCGGTCACGCCAGCAGGTCCTTCTGACCGTTCGGCGCCGCACCCGCCAGGGCGTCGGCCGATGCCTCTGAACCGCAGCAACCGCCGCCGTTGCCGCAGTCCTTCTGCTTGACCGACACGACGTCCTCGATCACGGGGTTGCTCAGCAGAGTCTCGGCGGCGTGACGCACCGTGGCGAGCACCTCATCGGTGATCTCACCGTGCACCTTGAGCTCGAACCGCTTGCCTTGGCGGACCTCGCGGAAGCCCTCGATGCCGAGCCGCGCGAGCGCCGCGCCGATGGCCTTCCCCTGGGGGTCGAGAATCTCCGGCTTGGGCATGACGTCAACAATGATCTTGGGCATGGCTGCAGTCTAGCGGCGCGCGAGCGTGCCAGAGCTGGACTCAGCAGAGCCAGCTGTATGTGAGATTGGTGTTGGTCATCCACGTGTCGAGGTCACGCGAGTCCGACACCCAGTACGCGAGGTCGTTCTCGTAGACCACCAGCGTGCCGACGTCGTCTCCTGGGCCGGGCGCCGCCACCATTGCCACAGACGCGCCGCCGCTGGGCCAGCCTTCGATTGTCGGCAAGATATCGAGAGTTGGGTCGGGAAAGGCGTCGGGGTTGGAGGGCGTGAACGGGTACCAGTCGCGACCGTCCCACGAGAGAACCTCGTTGCCGCACGCGGGATAGAACGGCACATCGGCGGTCACTGAGATGGCCTCTCCTGGCGCTCCAAAGTCATACTCGCCGTCCCACGTCACCGGGCGCCCTGACGAGGAGGCACAACCTCCAAGGCCCACCACCACTCCTGCGGCGAAGGCCACCGCGGCGGCAACAACTCTGAATTTCCCCATGGCTATGAGACGCACGGGAGCGGCAGAACGTTGGGTCGGGAACCGCCGCGCGAGTCACGGTGGCGCCAGCCTGCAACCCACCTGTCAGAGCCCCGCGATAGCGTCGCCACTGGTAGATAGAGAGATCTAGGAGACGAGGACTGATGTCAGGCGTCATGCTGGGCGTGATCTGTGGAGCGGTATTCGGGGCCCTGTCGGCGGGGAGCATGTTTCCGCTGACCATGGAGAACAAGCGAGCCGCGATCGCGGCTGCCTTCATCAATCGGTTTGCCATCGGGCTGGTCATTCCCGTGAGTGCATTGCCCCTTGCGTGGCCGCTGACGGGGCTCCTCATCGGCACGCTCTTCAGCCTGCCAGAGGCAATCATCACCAAGGCCTACGCGCCCATCATGGTGTTCGGCGTGCTCGGAGGCGTTGCGATCGGATTCGTTGCCCAGGTGGTGCTCGGCTAGGGGCTACCCGGCAACCAGCCTGTCGTACGCCTCGAGGTATCGCTGCCTGGTCCGGTCGACCACGTCGTCGGGAAGCGGTGGGGGCGGGGTGTCGCCGTGGCGATCCCAGCCCGACGCTGGCGACGTCAGCCAGTCGCGCACAAACTGCTTGTCGTAGCTGGGCTGGGCGTGGCCCGGCTCCCACTCGTCCATCGGCCAGAAGCGGCTGGAATCGGGGGTGAGAACCTCGTCGGCCAGCACGATGCTGCCGTCGCCGGAGCGCCCAAACTCAAACTTGGTGTCGGCAAGGATGATGCCGTGATCGGCCGCGATCTCGTGGGCGCGACCGTACACGGCCAGCGTGAGGTCGCGCAGCGCCTCCGCGTCCTCGCGGCCGATTCGCGCCGCCACCGCATCGAGGGAGACGTTCTCATCATGCTCGCCCACCTCTGCCTTGGTGGCGGGAGTGAAGATGGGGGTGGGCAACCGCGAGCCGTCCACCAGGCCGGGCGGGAGCGGCACGCCGCACACCTCGCCACTCGCGCGGTACTCGACCAGCCCGGATCCCGTGAGATACCCGCGCGCCACGCACTCAACGGGGAACATGTCGAGTCGCTCGCAGATCATGGCGCGACCAGCCACCTCGACTGGCACCTCGGCCTCGACCGTGTGGTCGGAAACGATGTCGCGCAAGCGGTCGAACCACCACAGGGTGAGCGCGGTCAGCACCGCCCCCTTGCCGGGAATCTCGGTGGGTAACACCCAGTCATAGGCACTGATGCGGTCTGAGGCGACCACCAACATCACGTCGCCGCGCGAATGCGGCTCAATGGGTTCGTACAGGTCGCGCACCTTGCCGGTGTAGACGTGACGCCAGCCGTCAATCGCCTGCGCGACGGGCATCGTCACAAAGCCCGGCATCAGGCGCCTTCCTCCTTGGCGACCTGCTTGGCAATGTCCTTGCGGTGGTGAGAGCCGTCGAGCGTGATGAAGTCGACGCCGCGATAGGCCCGCTCGCGCGCGGCAGCCAACGACGGCCCGTAGCCCACCACCGACAGGACCCGACCTCCAGCGGACACCAGCGCGCCGTCGTCGTCAAACTCGGTGCCCGCATGCAAGACGTGCACGCCGGGCTCGTCCTCCACCTCGCCGAGGCCCCCGATCGAGTCGCCCATGCGCGGCGAGGCGGGGTAGCCCTTGGAGGCGATCACCACGGTGACGGCGCCTCCCTCCGCCCACTCCAGCGGCGGCAACTCGGCGAGCCGACCCTCCGCCGCGGCCAACAACACTCCCGCGAGCGGGGTGACCAACTGGCACAGCACCGCTTGCGTCTCTGGGTCCCCAAAGCGGGCGTTGAACTCGATGACGCGCACGCCCTTGGACGTGAGCGCCAGCCCGCAGTACAAGACGCCGACGAACGGGGTGCCCCTACTTGCCATCTCGTCGATCGTAGGTTGGGCGACGGTCGCGACCACCTCGTCTACCAAGCCGGCGGG
>NZ_JADQBF010000097.1 GCF_016278775.1 Demequina sp.
CGGCACTATTGGTAAGGGCATTGCGCTGGCAGCAGCCGCGACACTGGCCCTAGCCGCGTGCTCGTCCGACAGCGACCCGGAGGGTGACGCCACCAACACAGGCGGCGAAACTTCCGACGGAACTGCGATCGTTTACGCGAACGGTTCGGAGCCCCAGAACCCCTTGGTTCCTGGCAACACGAACGAAACCGGCGGCGGCAAGATCATTGACGCCATCTACGCGGGGCTCGTCTACTACGACGCCACCGGCGCAGCCATGAACGAGGTTGCTGAGTCGATCGTCCAAGACGACCCACAGAACTTCACCATCACGCTTCAGGACGGTTGGACCTTCACGAACGGTGAGCCTGTGACGGCGAGCTCGTTTGTGGACTCCTGGCAGTACACCGCACTGGCGTCCAACGGCCTGCTGAACTCGTACTTCTTCGAGGACATCGCCGGTCACAGCTACGAAGAGGACTCGCCTCTGGCCCTTGAGGTCATCGACGATCTCACCTTCACGGTGGAACTGAGCAAGCCTGCCGCTGACTTTGCGCAGCGTCTGGGTTACTCGGCCTACTACCCGCTCCCTGAGGCGTTCTTCGACGACCCTGAGGGTTACGGTGAGGCACCGATCGGCAATGGCCCGTACATGCTGGCCAGTGACGACGCGTGGCAGCACGACGTTCAGATCGACCTGGTCGCCAACCCCGACTACCAGGGTGGTCGTGCACCGCAGAACGATGGCCTGACCTTCGTGTTCTACACCACGCAGGAAGCCGCTTACGCGGACCTGCTGTCGAACAACGTTGACGTCATCGACGGCATCCCTGACTCCTCCCTGGCCACGTACCAGGACGAGCTGGGCGACCGTGCGGTCAACCAGGCAGCGGCCATCTTCCAGTCCTTCACGATCCCGGACAGCCTTGCGCATTTCTCGGGTGAAGAGGGCGAACTGCGTCGTCAGGCACTGTCCATGGCGATCAACCGTGAAGAGATCACCGACGTGATCTTCGAGGGAACTCGCACCCCCGCCTCCGACTTCACCTCACCGGTGGTCGACGGCTGGAGCGACTCGCTCGACGGCGCCGAGGTTCTGGAATACAACACGGACGAGGCAGTTGCCTTGTGGGCCGAGGCCGACGCCATCAGCCCCTGGGAAGGCACCTTCAAGTTGGCGTACAACGCCGACGGTGGCCACCAGGCATGGGTTGACGCCACGATCAACTCCATCAAGAACACGCTTGGCATCGACGCAGAGGGCGACCCGTACGCCACCTTCGCCGAGCTGCGCGAGGACGTGACGAACCGCACTATCACGTCCGCGTTCCGTACCGGTTGGCAGGCCGACTACCCCGGTCTGTACAACTTCCTCGGACCGCTCTACGCGACCGATGCTGGCTCGAACGACGGCGACTACTCGTCGGCTGAGTTCGACGCGTTGCTCGCCGAGGGCATTTCGACCGCTGACAACGCGGAGCGCAACACGATCCTGCAGAACGCTCAGGAGGTCCTGCTCAAGGACCTGCCGGCGATCCCCCTGTGGTACTCCAACGTCAACGGTGGATACTCAGAGGACGTCAGCAACGTGGAGTTCGGCTGGAACTCGGTGCCTCTCTACCACGAGATCACCAAGAACTAGTCAGCCCGTGAGGCCCGCTTCGACTTCGGTCGAGGCGGGCCTCACGTCTGTCTATTGACGCCGTCCGACGCTGTACGATGAGGCCACTCATGCCAACACCAACGACCACCACCGCGAGCCGCCGATGCTGAGATACATCCTGAGGCGATTGCTCCAGGCCGTGCCCGTCTTCCTGGGTACGACGTTCCTGATCTACTTCATGGTCTTCGCCATGCCGGGCAATCCCATCGTCGCCCTTTTCGGTGACAAGACGCCCAACCCTGCGCAGGTCGCCGCTCTCGAGGCGCAGTACAACCTTGATCAGCCTTTCTTCATGCAGTACCTGCTGTACCTCAAGAACGTCTTCACTGGCGACCTGGGCACCACCTTCTCCGGTCGTGACGTCAACACGGTCTTGGCGGACACGTTCCCTGTGACGCTCAAGTTGGTGCTCATGGCGGTCGTGCTTGAGTTCTTCTTCGCCGTGGTGATCGGTCTGATCTCTGGGCTGCGAGAGGGCAAGTTCTTCGACAACGCGAGCGTGGTCCTCGCGCTCATCTTCAACTCGTTGCCCGTCTTCGTGGGAATGTTCCTGGCCCAGTACTTCGTCGGCATCAAGTGGGGATGGGCCCCCGTCACGGTGGGCCGCGACACGTCGTGGGGGGCAATGTTCCTGCCCGCCCTCGTGATTGCCCTGACCATCTATGTCACCGGTATGCGGCTCATGCGTGGTTCCGTGATCGAGTCGCGCAGCGAGGACTACGTGCGCACTGCGTACGCCAAGGGGCTCACGTCGCGCCGCATCATTCCCGTGCACATCGCGCGCAACTCGCTGATCCCAGTGGTCACGAACACTGCAGCGAGCTTTGGCGCGCTGATCGCCGGGACCACGATCACCGAGGGCATCTTCAACATTCCTGGTGTCGGCAACACGCTCTATCAGGCGATCATTCGCGGAGAGAACTCCACGGTGGTGTCCTTCGTCACTGTCCTCACCCTGCTGTACGTGATCGTCAACATCCTTGTCGACCTCTTGTACGCCGTCCTCGATCCCAGGATTCGCTATGTCTAAGCGCAGCTCCGAGCACTACGTTGCCCCCGTCGACGAGAACGAGCAGATCGAAGTCGACGCCGTCCGACTCGGCGACCGCCGGTCGAACCTGTGGCTCGATGCCTGGCGCGATTTGCGCCGTCGGCCGCTGTTCTACGTGGCACTCACCATTGTTGCCGTGGTCGCACTCGCGGCGGCCTGGCCCACGCTGTTCACACAAGTGGCCCCGAACAATGACTGCGCCCTGTCGCTGTCCAACGCGGGACCAGAGGCCGGACACCCGCTGGGATACACGCGTCAGGGTTGCGACGTCTACTCACGCGTGGTGTGGGGTGCACGCACCTCGCTGTCGGTCGGCATGCTGGTCGTCCTGATCACCGCAGTCATCGGCATTCCGATGGGCGCCATCGCGGGCTTCTTTGGCGGCAAGGTCGACTCGATCCTGTCGCGCATCGGCGACATCTTCTTCTCGATCCCTTACTTCTTGGCGGCCATCGTCGTCATGTCCGTGCTCGCCGACCACCGCAACGTGCTCACCATCTCGTTTGCGATCGGTGGCTTCGCGTGGGCATCGCTCGCGCGCATCGTCCGCGCCGAGGTGTTGCGCATCAAGAATCTTGAGTATGTGACCGCGTCCACGGCCGTGGGGAGGTCGAGGTTCTCGACGCTTGTGGGGCACGTGTTGCCCAACTCCCTCACCCCTGTGATCGTGACGCTCACCATCGGCTTGGGTGCGGCCATCGTGGCCGAGGCCGCGCTGAGCTTCCTCGGCATCGGACTCAACACGTCCGTGATGTCCTGGGGTAACGACATCTCTCAGGCGCAGGTCACCATCAAGACCGCGCCGATGGCCCTGTTCTGGCCGTCGCTGTTCCTGACCATCACTGTGCTGGCGTTCATCATGCTCGGAGAACTCATTCGAGACGCCCTGGACCCGAAGGCGAGGGCACGCCGATGAACGACGCCACCACGGAAGTCATGTCCAAGCAGGCACCCGGGCAGCATGACGGGCCACTCGTGTCCGTCAAGGATCTTGAGGTCTCTTTCCGCACGTTGGGCGGTTCGGTTTCTGCCTTGCGCGGCGTGAGCTTCGACATGTGGCCAGGCGAGACGGTCGCCATTGTCGGCGAGTCCGGCTCCGGCAAGTCCACCACCGCCACCGCTCTGATCAACCTGTTGCCCAGTAACGGCATGATCGGCGCAGGCAGCATCACGATCGATGGCCGCGAGATGGTGGGGCTCAGCCAAGATCAGATGGCCTCCGTGCGCGGCAAGATCGTCGGCTACGTTCCCCAAGACCCGATGTCCAACCTCAACCCTGTGTGGTCGGTCGGTTTCCAGGTCGAAGAGGCCGTGCGGGCGAACGGGCTTGCCCACACGCGCAAGGAGATCAAGTCGCGCGCCATCGAGGTGCTCAAGGAAGCGGGTCTCGCGGACGCTGACCGGCGTATGAAGCAGTTCCCGCACCAGTTCTCGGGGGGTATGCGCCAGCGCGTGCTCATCGGCATCGGGCTGGCTGCTGACCCCAAGTTGCTCATTGCCGACGAACCCACGTCTGCCCTCGACGTGACGGTCCAGAAGACCATCCTGGACCACCTCGACAAGCTCACGCGAGAGAACCACACTGCCGTGCTCTTCATCACCCACGACCTCGGTCTCGCGGCCGAGCGGGCATCCAAGCTCATCGTGATGCACCGCGGCAAGATCGTCGAGGCAGGCCCCAGCGTCGAACTGCTGGAGAACCCGCAGCACCCCTACACCAAGTCGCTGATTGCGGCAGCCCCGTCGCTCGCGTCGCGTCGCATCCGCGGCGCCTCTGCAAGTTCGGACACCGACGCTGGTGGCCCGGACATGGCGCGACTCGCCGTGCACCACCACGAGGCCGCGGAGGAACACCACATTTCCGAAGCCCCCGTGTCGATCGAGGTGAAGGACCTCACCAAGGTCTTCTCGATCCGCAAGGGCGGCTTCCGGACCGAGCCGCTGACGGCAGTGGACAAGATCTCGTTCAAGGTTCGCAAGGGATCCACGCTCGCGCTGGTGGGAGAGTCAGGGTCAGGCAAGACCACGGCAGCCAAGATGATTCTTGGGCTGGAGCCGCCCACCTCCGGCGACATCATCGTCGGCGGTACCAACCTCAACGGCATCTCGCGCAAGGCGATGTTCAATCTGCGTAGCCGGATGCAGCCCGTCTTCCAGGATCCGTACGCGTCACTCGACCCGCAGCGTTCGATCGGCGCCATCATCGCCGAGCCGCTGCGCGTCCACGGGGTCTCCGACAGATCTGTGAGGCTGGCGCGGGTGAAGGAACTGCTCGATCAGGTCTCTCTGCCCGAGTCGATTGCCCAGCGCTACCCCAACGAACTCTCTGGTGGTCAGCGCCAGCGCGTGGCCGTGGCCCGTGCCCTCGCGCTCAAGCCAGAGGTGGTAGTGCTGGATGAGGCCGTCTCGGCTCTTGACGTGCTCGTCCAAGCCCAGGTGCTGCAGTTGCTTGCCGACCTGCAGGAGGAGTTGGGCCTGACGTACTTGTTCATCACTCACGACCTTGCGGTGGTGCGCGTGGTGGCCGACGAGGTGGCGGTCATGGAGGACGGCAAGATTGTGGAGACCGGCACCACCGACGAGATCTTCGAGCGGGCGCGCAAGCCCTACACCCAGCGCTTGCTCGACGCGATCCCCGGCTCAGGCATCAAGTGGGCCTCCTAGCGCCGTAGGCGTGTGGTTCGTCAACCCTCGTCTCGTTGTGCCGTGTTGCGGCGTGCGGCGTTGCGGCGCGCGGGAGTTGGGGCAAACGGCGCGAGGTCGCCCACGGCGGGCACCACGACGCCCGGCGTTGCGTTGTCCACGAGCGGCGGCCCCGCGATCGGTGGGGGAGCAGGCAGAATCCGCTCGCGCTCAAGCTCCTCGCGAGCGCGCGCCATGCCCGGGTTGAAGACCTCTTCGAAAGCCATGGCGCTACGGTACGCCTTGGCACCCACCCAGGCGAGGGTGCGCCCCGCCCAGCGCCGCTAGACTTGCTCCCCGTGGCTCTTACTATCGGCATCGTCGGACTGCCC
>NZ_JADQBF010000022.1 GCF_016278775.1 Demequina sp.
GCCAACCAGCAAACTCCAAGGAGACGCCGGTCCACATCACAGTCGGAACCCTGTTGGAGCCGCGCTCGTAGGAGACAACGTCGACGTCTCCCGCCCACCCTTCTGCACCGAGGCGCGTGAAGAGGACCTGGGCCTCGTCTTGCGAGAACATTGCGCGATAGGCCTGCGGGACGCTGTCCACAAACTCGACGGTACCGTCGAAGTTCGCCACGATCACTTGCTCCTGGGCGTCGTCATCCACTCCAGCGACAATGACCGCGTCGCCGCCGGACGTGATGTCGGCGACTTCCACGTAACTCCAATCCTCGACTAGCCACTCGAATGTGCCGCGACGCAGGTCGATTGCAATCAACGATGCAACCGAGGTGTCGCCCTGCATATACGTGACGTTCGCGTATGCGTACCGCCCCTCGGCGTCGGTCTTCACCGACTGAAGCCACGCGGTGCCATCGTCAGAGGGAATGTCGATGCTGACGGACGTGAAGTCGGACACAACCATCAGCGCGGGATCCTGAGGCTCGACGGTGATCATCGCCGCCACGAGTCCGGCTGGCGCTTGGGGCGATGCGTACAGGACAACCGAGTCACCCGACGCGAGTTCCTGAACGGCGAGGTCGCCGCCGGTCGCCAACCCCAGCACCACGTCTTCGCCTTCTGACGGACGGTATGCGACCGCGACCCTATCGCCAGCGCCTGCGAACGTCGCCTGGACGGAGCCAACTGCTTCTAGCACGTCGACCACCTCGCCCGACCGTGACACACGCTGGACCACGGCGTTGCCCTCGTCGTCGGCGCGCCCGACGAGCAGGTAGTCGTCCACCGCGCCGAAGGTGCGCATCTGGTCCGCCCGTTCCAGCGAGAACATCTCTGTGCCCGTGGTCGCATCGAATACCGAGACGCCTTCACTCCCCGTCTCGCCAGTCAACACGACGAGAGCCTCGTCGTCCCACGCGAATGCCGGCAAGTCGAGCGAGTTGCCGCGCAGAACTCGCACGCCGCTCTTGTCGGTCAACTCGTAGGTGTAGCCGTCGTCGACGGAGTCGAGAGCCAGGAAACTGCCGGTCATCGACGACACTCGCAAGCTCTGTCCGCGCGCCACTACCGACAGCCCGTCCTCGACGGTACCCACGTAGCCGGTCGACTCTTCGGACCCGTAGGCCACCACCACGACCTCCTCGGTTTTCGGGTCGTAGTACACGTCCGCCGTGGCGCTATCAAGGGTACGAATTCGGGTCACGGAGCCGGTCTCGTGGTCCACCGACACCACCGTGTAGTCGCCGTCCTGGTCGTAGCCGCCGATGATGGGCCCGCCGACGGAGGCGATGCTCACGCCGTCTGTGCCCAGCAACGTCGCGGGCTGGAAGATGCTGTCGCTGATGGTGACGGGTCGATCCTCGGATCCGAAGGAGGCAATCGAGTACCCCGTCACCTCGCCATCGGAGCGCGCCTCCAGCACCACCAGGTCTGTCGCCGGACCCTCGTACGGACCGTCGTCGTTGCCGCCAATGACGAAGGTGAAGGCGGCGGCGACAGCCCCGAGCAACACGACGACCCCAACGACACTCGCAATCACGATCACCCTGACGCGGGACCTGGCACCTGTTGCAGCAACGTCAGCGGGCGCTGGCACCGTTGTCTCCGGAGGCGCTGGTGGCGCGGGAGGTGGTGGCGGGACGGGAGGTGCGGGAGGTGCGGGAGGTGCTGGTGGCGCGGGAGGTGGTGGCGGGACGGGAGGTGCGGTGCTCCCTGTCAATGCCTCATCGTTCGCGTCGCTCTGCGAGTGCACCATGACAACCCCTCAATTGCACTCGCACCCTGCTCGTGCAGCCGTCGATTCGAAAGCATACTCACCAGATGTTGGCCGAAAATCCACCCACGGAGTCCATGTGCCCTGGTTTGTGTGGTGTTGTGATTGTCAGGGCTGCTCGCATTGTCCCGCGCCTGCGGAAGCCAGGCCCGCCAGGTCGCCGGGCCCCCACTCCACCGTGGAGGTCACTGAGGGAAACATGAGTTCGCTCATGTCGTCCACGTGATCAAGGCCGACGACATGGCCGAGTTCGTGCATCACGAGCGCCTTCGCCGTCGCTCGATCCGCCTCGTTACTCAGGTCATCGGGAAAGTCGGCGAGATCCAGGAGCACAGTTCCCGACCTCAAGTACTCGTCGGTGCCGTACGCGCCACGCGTCACCATGGGACCGCCCACACCCGACGTGCGACCTGCCAGATCAGCCGACTCCCCCTCGGTGCTCCAGCCGATCACCACGGGAGCCCAACGCCATTTCACTTGCTTCACAAGAGGTTCGCGGTCGAAGACGGCGGGTGCGCCTGAGTAGCCGACGCTCTCCCATACCAAGCCCGTGCGAGCCGCGACCTCGGCGACGGCCTCGTGCACCACCTCATCGGCGCCAAGCGGCATGCGGTCGGTCGATATGGCCCACCGGATCGGAATGCACGGGTCGTGAAGCACGGCGCCACCCTCGGTCACCTCGCGCAGCTTCCACTCACCCGAGGTCTCGGCGATCACCGCTGGCGCCAGCCTTTCCGGGGTGCCAGTGATCGGTGGGATGCGCACCTTCTCGCCCTCGATCACGAGCGCGTTGCGATCCTCACCCCAGTGCGCCAAGTCGGCAGGCCGCACCCCCATGGCGTACAAGCCCGCCACCCCGAGCGCTGCGGTGACGAGGGCAACGAGGAAGAGTCTGGCCGCTGCTTTCACGATCTTAGGTTCCCATGACCCAGTGAAGTTGGTAAACGGGTCATAAGTGCGAGACCATGACCCCCGTGCGCGCACTCCTCCTCGAAACACTTCACCCCCAGGCTACCGAGATCCTCGAAGCCGCCGACGTCGCGGTCGACAACCGCGCAGGCGCGCTCGACGAAGACGAACTCATTGAGGCCCTCCAGGGTGTTCACCTGCTTGGCCTCAGGTCCAAGACTCACGTCACCGAACGCGTCCTGAAGGAAGCCCCCGACCTCATCGCCGTGGGTGCCTTCTCGATCGGTACCAACCAGATCGACCTCGCCGCTGCCGCGCGGGCCGGCGTCGCGGTCTTCAACGCCCCGTTCTCCAATACCCGGTCCGTGGTGGAGATGGCCGTGTCGGAGATGATTTCGCTGACCCGCCGCCTTCCAGTGCACAACCGTCAGATGCACGAAGGCATCTGGTCCAAGTCCGCCCTCGGCGCCCATGAGATTCGTGGCCGCACGCTCGGCATCGTCGGCTACGGCAACATCGGCTCGCAGCTGTCCGTGATTGCTGAGGCGCTCGGCATGAACGTCATCTTCTATGACAACGCAGAGAAGTTGGCACTTGGGAACGCCACCAAGATGCCGACTCTCGAGTCGCTGCTTCGCGAGGCCGACATCGTGACGCTCCACGTCGACGGGCGCGCAGGGAACTCGGGCTTCTTTGGGCGCGAGCAGTTTGCAGCGATGAAGCAGGGTGCGCTGTTCCTCAACCTGTCCCGCGGATTCATCGTGGATATCGAGGGCCTCAAGGCCGGTCTCGAGTCCGGTCAGATCGGCGGAGCGGCTGTCGACGTTTACCCTGTCGAACCGAAGACATACGGAGATCCCTTCTCTTCGCCGCTTCAGGACGTGCCCAACGTGATTCTCACACCGCACATCGGCGGCTCCACGGAGGAGGCGCAGCGCGACATCGGCATCTTCGTGTCGACCAGGCTGCGCGACTACGTGCACCACGGGTCTACCTCGCTATCGGTCAACCTCCCCAACCTGTCGCTCGACCAGCAGCAGGGTTCGCACCGGATTGCGCACCTGCACATCAATACGCCTGGCGTGCTCGCCGCCGTCAACCAGGTGTTTGCAGAGCATGGCGTCAACATCGAGGCACAGATGCTCGCCACTCGCGGAGAGTTGGGCTACGTGGTCACCGACGTCTCGGCCGGAATTTCGGACGACGCGGTTGACGCCATGTCCACAATGCAGGCGACCGTTCGCCTGCGGGTGTTGTCATAAACGCGGGCGGCACACCTTTCGCGGATCTTGACCTGCCCGACGAGCTGCTCAAGGCGCTGGCCCGCTTTGACCTGACCACCGCGTTCCCCATTCAGTCGGCGACCATCGCCGACACCCTGGCTGGCCGGGACGTACTGGGCAAGGCTCGCACCGGCTCGGGAAAGACGCTTGCGTTTGGCTTGCCGATGCTCGCGAGACTGGCCGGGTCCGAGAAGCCGGGACCGCGTCGTCCGCTCGCACTCGTCTTGGTGCCCACGCGCGAACTCGCGATGCAAGTGGGTGACGCGTTGGAACCCTACGCACACGCGCTGGGCCTGTCGCATCGCCTCATCGCTGGCGGGCTGTCCATGTCCAAGCAGATCATGTCTTTGGACCGCGGGGTTCACGTGCTGGTGGCGACCCCAGGGCGGCTGTCCGACCTCATGCGGCGCGGCAATGTCGACCTCAGCGAGGTGAGAATCACCGTCTTGGACGAGGCCGATCACATGGCGGAGATGGGCTTCGCTGAAGAGATCACCGAGATCCTCGACACGACCCGCGGCGACGCCCAGCGGTTGCTGTTCTCTGCCACCCTCGACGGCGTGGTCGACACCCTCGTCGCTCGCTTCATGACGAACCCGGTGCTGCACGACGTGACCGACGGAACTGATGTGCCGAGCCAGCGGCACGTGGTGCTGTCGGTGCCGCCGCACGAGAAGTACCGGATGGCGACCCGCATCGCCGCGCGCGAGGGTCGCACGCTGTGCTTTGTACGCACCAAGCTCGCCGCCGACCGCGTGGCCGCAGACATGCGCTCTCAAGGCGTACTCGCCGTCGCGTTGCACGGCGACCGCGCCCAGAACGAGCGCAACCTGGCCATGACGGAGTTCCGCGCCGGGCGCCTGCCCGTGCTGGTGGCCACTGATGTGGCGGCGCGCGGCATTCACGTGGACGCGGTTGACCTGGTCCTACAGATCGACCCGCCCGCCGACTATCGCGACTACACGCACCGTGCTGGCCGCACCGGCCGAGCAGGGGCCGACGGCCTCGCCGTGCTGCTGTCGCTTCCTCATCAGCGAAACGCCGTCCAACGCATCCTCGACAACGCCGGAATCGATGCGGAGGAGGAGTCCTTCCGCACCATCGACGCGAAGGCCCTGCAGCGCATCGACACCCTCACCGGCGCGCGCGAGCCCGCTGGCGGGCCGGTAGACGAGCCCCTACCCGCAGCCCGCAGTGACCGGCGTGGCGGCGGTCGCCGGAGTGAGCGACCTGGGCCGCGTGGCGAGAGGGCGAGTGCGCGTGGCGACCGGCCGGGATCGCGATCCTCTGCCAGGCCCGCTGCCAGGCGCGATGACTCTTCCGTTGACCGGGAACGACTCACCGCCAAGGAGCGCGAGCTTGCCGAGCGCGAACAGGCGCTTGCCGAGCGCGAACGCAGGCTCGCGCAACTCGAAGCGGAGTCCACTCGGCCAGCCACCGCGTCGGCTCAGCGCCCGCCCCGCAGCGGGGCACCCGCTCGCCGCACACCGCGCGACGCCCAGCGCACACCGCGCGACGCCCAGCGCACACCGCGCG
>NZ_JADQBF010000019.1 GCF_016278775.1 Demequina sp.
GCGGCGCTTATTTGTAGCGGTAGACGATGCGCCCGCGGGACAGGTCATAAGGGCTGAGTTCCACCACTACACGGTCCTCAGGAAGGATCCGAATGTAGTGTTGGCGCATCTTGCCCGAGATGTGGGCCAGTACGAGGTGTCCGTTCGTCAATTCCACACGGAATGACGCGTTCGGCAACGCCTCGACCACTGAGCCTTCTACCTCAATGACGCCGTCTTTCTTGGCCATGAACTCCGCTAACGTCGATGAATGGGTGTGCAGGCGCGCAAAAACGCCCGACCGTTGAGAATACCGGAGATGTGGATAAGTCTCAAATCGGGGCTTGGCGTCCTGCCAAGCGGACAACGTTGCGCGGGACCCGTGCGCTAGCGGTATCCGTTGCGGAGGCGCTGGACGGCGAGGTCTGAGATGCGCTGGTTGCGGTGATCCGCAAGAGCCCTCACCACCGACGAGGGCGTGCGCACATTGCGCAACAGCGCCTCAAGCACGGTGACGTCATGGTCGTGTCCGAGAGAGATGAGCGCTCCTGCGGGACAGTCCGTCCGGGCTGCCACTGCAGCACGGACTCGTGCATTGCGGTGCACCGCGAACGGGAGCAATGACTGCCCGGTCACATCGGGGTCGAGCGCGCGCGTCACGTCCTCTGACACGTCGCGTGCTGGCGGAAGCGTCACCGTCACATCCCTTCGCCCTCGCGACGGGGTGCCCGTCACCCCGTTCCTGGCATACAGAGTAGGACGGACAAGTGCGCCTTCTCGACCTTTTGTGAGGAACTCGACATGATGGGCTGCGGTCTCACGCGTCGGCCGAAGTCAACGTGGAAGGCGAAAACCTCTCACCGGCGCAGTTCTCGTCCACCGCGGGGCTGCCTGAGCGTCGTCGGCGACCTCCGGTTCATCTCCCGCCTGCTGGCTCGATGGCCCGGCAGGCTCCTCGGCATCCACGGCGCTTGGACCACGCAGCGCGTCCACCTCAAGGCTTGCGAGGGATCCTGGCCACACGTGCTCGGCCATCTCCGGGACCCGCGCGTCCTCAGCCAGGCGCTGCTCACTGGAGTCCAGTCGCTCCTGCGCGGTGACGGCGTTGAGGCGCTGCGCCGCCGCCTCTCTGATGGGCGACTTCTTGTGAAAGGACAGCTCGTCGAGGAGGTCTGGTGGTAGCGATGGGTTGTCCACGACCGCCCTCACCACCTCGACGTGTCGATCGGCCGCCAGATATGCGAGGACGCTCCTTTGCGCGCTTGGATTGCTCGCGATCGCGCAACGCACGTCAGGGTGGTAGTCGTGTGCGAGCGTCACCATGAGCCCCAAGGGGCAGTCGAGCCTGGCCGCAACGATCGCGCGCACCGCCACGGTGCGGCTACCGCCCAGGGGGAGCAACTCGGCTTTGGACAGGTCTGGGTTCATCGCCTCGCGCACCTCGGCGCTGGCGCCAGGTGCGGGGTGAAAACCGCGCGCCATGGAAACCGTCCCGTCATTGCCAGGAGCCCGGGGCGGGCCCCGTTGCACTGATGACGCTACTGCGCGCGCGTTTCGGGCCCAACTTCCACGTGTAACGCGTGGGTAAACTTTGGCATGCAGCAGGTGTTTCGGCTCGAACTTCTTCGGAACATGAGAAACGGCGGCAGTCCAGAAGGACTGCCGCCGCCCGCCCGACGGGACGGCGCGGCTGAGGGGGCGCGTCGTCCTGAGCGTCGGGACACTGAGAGTCTCTAGGCGATCGCCACCATCCTGAGTCGACGGATGGCCAATGAACTGATGGAGTCTCGCTTGTGCGCCGCAAGACTTTCGAGAACCGCTCGTGGCGCGCTTGCGTTGGCGGCGAGCGCCTCGAGAACTCGTGCGTCCGACTCCAGGGCGAGTGCAAACATGGAGGCCATGGGACAGTCCCTGCGCGACGCGACCACGGCTTTGACCGCGGGGTCGCGGTGTGCGGCGAGTTGGACGAGCTCCGAACGCGGAGTGTAGGGGTCGAGGGCCCGCAGACGATCCTCGTGTTTGGGCCTAGCGATCGTGAAAGCCATGATCAGATTCCCTCTCTCTTGCTAAGAAACCGCAGACATGCTGAAGGGGCCCACGATGACAGCCCGTTCCCTGAGTTCAGGGAACTTGGCGTCCTCGCCTCTCGCCTCGTCCCCTAGCCGCACGGGAAAGGCATCGTTGAGGCGCGCGAGTGCCAAGGCTCGTACCTTGGCGCGACGATGAGACCCTAGGCGCTCAACCGGGGCGCAGGGCAACGAGGGGTTCGTCAACAGCGAGATCAGCACCGACGGGTTCCTGTCAGTGCTGAGGTGATCAAAGACGGAACTCGCGGTGCGGGGATTGGCCGCCACGGCTATGCGCACCTCGGTCGCATCGTCCTGGGCGAGCACAGCTTGGATGCCGACGGGGACGTCGTCGCGACGGGCTATCGTTTCGCGAACGGCCCTGTGACGCGATTGGGCGAGCAGGGCCAGGTGGGTGCGGTCCAGGCCCGGCCTCGCGGCGTCAAGCACGTCGAGACTGTCGCCTCGAGTCTGAGAGAGCCCATGTCCCATGTGCGTGTCCCCCTGGGTGGCAGGTGGCGCCGGTGAGGCGCCGCCCTATGGTTCGGTGATCCGGCAAGTGCCCTTTCGCCAGTGAATGCTTCAGTCATACATTTCGGGCGTGTGGGCGCGCCACTTTTCGACCCCAGTTGTGAGAATGTCCACAGCAAACGCCTCAAAAGGCCTGGTAATCCCCTAAATGGGGGCACCACAATGGGGGGCAGAGAGCGGGGGGCGCCCAGTCTACGGAGCGACGGGTGCGATGCCGTATCGAGCCAACTCGGAGGCTCCGCCATCGTGTGCCGTGAGCACCCAGATTCCCTCGTCATGAACCGCGATTGAGTGCTCCCAGTGCGCGGCGCGCGAGCCGTCCGCCGACACCACGGTCCACTCGTCGTCAAGCACGGTGGACTCCCCCGTGCCCGCCACGAACATGGGCTCAATGGCGAGGCACATCCCCGCCTTGACCTTCGGTTGGCGCGCGCGCGTCCGGTAGTTGAGTACGTCAGGCGCCTGGTGCATGGCCGTGCCAATGCCGTGCCCTACATAGCCTTCGAGGGGATGGAGTTGAGCGGCCTGCGCCACGTCTTCGATCGCTCCAGCGACGTCATCGAGCCGGTCGGCTGTCGCCAGCGCCGCGATGCCGGCCCATAGACCCACCCTGGTTTGCTCGACCAGGTGCGTGTCCTGGGCGTCGCGCGCCTTCCCTGCAATGAGGGAGACCGCGGAGTCGCCGTGCCAGCCGTCGACGATGGCGCCACAGTCGATCGAGATCACGTCGCCGTCCTCGATCACTCGAGAACCGGGGATCCCGTGCACCACCTCTTCATTGACGGAGACGCAACTGACGGCGGGGAAGCCGTGGTAGCCCAGGAAGTTCGAGGTGGCGTCGGCCGCCTCAATCACACGGCGCGCGGCCGCGTCCACGTCGGCCGTGGTGGCACCCACGACGGCGGCGGCCGAGGCCGCCTCAAGTGCATCGGCGACGATGCGTCCCGCGCGGGCCATGACCCGCATGTCGTGCCTCGTCTTATACTCGATGCCGCGTG
Source organism: Demequina sp. (assembly GCF_016278775.1). Lineage (GTDB taxonomy): Bacteria > Actinomycetota > Actinomycetes > Actinomycetales > Demequinaceae > Demequina. The sequence continues at coordinate 3,575 of NZ_JADQBF010000019.1, forward strand.
CCACGGGCGCCCGCTTACCGGGCGCGCAGCGCGTCGACGAGCCGGTCGGTGACCTCGTCTACCTCACCGATGCCGTCCACCCTCACCAACAGTCCTTGGCCTTCGTAGTAGGCCGTGACAGGCGCGGTCGATTCGGCGTAGACCGCGAGTCGCTTGCGAATGACGTCTTCCGTATCGTCGGCGCGGCCCTCGATCTCGGCTCGCTTGAGCAGCCTCGTCGTGACCTCGTCACTGTCTGCGGTGATCTCCACGACGGCGTTGAGCGCGGTGCCATTGTCGGCGAGCATTCCGTCGAGCTCGACGGCCTGGTCCGGGTTGCGTGGATAGCCATCCAGCAGGAAGCCTGCCGCAACGTCCTCATGCAACAGCCGGTCACGCACCATCGCGTTCGTGACCTCGTCGGGAACGAGTGCTCCTCGTGACATATACCCCTGTGCCTCGCGGCCGAGTTCAGTCTCGCCCTTGACGTTGGCGCGAAAGATGTCGCCGGTCGAGATCGCGGGGATGCCGTAGGTGTCGGCGAGTCGCGCCGCCTGCGTTCCCTTCCCCGCTCCAGGGGGCCCCACCAAGACGAGACGCATTACTTCAAGAACCCTTCATATCGACGCTGCTCCAACTGGGCCTGGATGCGCTTGACGGTGTCAAGACCCACGCCCACCAGAATCAGAATAGTCACGCCGCCCAAGGGGATCGAGGCGTTTAGTCCCAGTAGCACCAACGCCATTGTGGGCACGAGCGCCACGATCGCGAGATACAGCGAACCCGCGGCCGTGATGCGAGACAGCACGTAGTCGAGGTAGTCGGCGGTGGGCTGTCCTGGGCGAATTCCGGGAACGAACCCGCCGTATTTCTTCATGTTGTCGGCAACCTCTGTGGGGTTGAACGTGATCGCCGTGTAGAAGTATGCGAAGAAGAGGATGAGCAGGATGTAGAACGCGATGTGGAGCGGAGCGTCGGTGCGCGTCACGTTGTCCTGCAGCCAGATCACCCAGTCGGACGGGCTGTCACCCGCAAACTGCACAATGACGTAGGGCAACTGCAGCAAGGAGGAGGCGAAGATCACGGGGATCACGCCTGCCATGTTGATCTTGAGCGGGATGTACGTGGACGAGCCCCCGAGCATGCGCCTGCCCACCATGCGCTTCGCATACTGCACGGGGATGCGGCGCTGAGACTGTTCGACGTACACGACCGCCGCAATCACAGCGAAGATCACCAGCAACATCACGACGGTGTTGCGCACGCGGTCCGAGCTGTTCCAGATGGCGCCGATGGCGCCAGGGAACGATGATGCCACGGACGTGAAGATCAACAGCGACATGCCGTTGCCGATGCCCCGCTCGGTGATGCGCTCGCCCAGCCACATGATGAGGACGGTGCCCGCAGTCATGGTCAGCACCATGACGGAGATCGTGTTCCACGACTGATCGGGAACGATCTCCTCCTCACAGCCGGGGAAGAAGACGCCATTGCGCGCCATCGTCACATACGACGCGGACTGCAGCGCTGCGAAGCCCACCGTGATGTAACGCGTGTATTGGGTCAGTTTCGCCTGCCCGTCAGCGCCCTCCCTCTGGAGTGCCTCGAAACGGGGAATGAGCACGCGCAACAACTGCACCATGATCGACGCGGTGATGTACGGCATGATGCCGAGCGCGAAGACCGAGAGTTGGAGCAGCGCTCCGCCGGAGAAGAGGTTGAGGATCTGCAACGGCCCCGACTCAGCGGAGTTGGTCGAGATGCACTGTTGCACATTCGGGTAGCTGACGCCCGGCGTCGGCACAGCAACGCCCAGTCGGTAGAGCGCGAGAATGCCGAGCGTGAACAGCAGCTTCTTGCGCAAGTCCGGCGTGCGGAACGCACTGAGAAAGCCTGAAAGCATGAATCCTCCGTTGAAGGGGGCGTCGCGGGTCCGGAACTTTCCGGACCC
>NZ_JADQBF010000002.1 GCF_016278775.1 Demequina sp.
ATGAACTCGCCCGGGTGCGGGGGATTGTGCATCGGAGTCAGCGCATCCATCAGTGGTAGTCCTCGTAGTCCAGGACGTAGGCGTTCCCATCACGGAACTCAAACGTCAGTCTCCACTTTGCCGCCTGTATCAGTATGCGCATGCAGCGAGGAGTTGGTGGTTCGGTCATGGGCCAAGCGTCCAACGGGGGTGTGACAGGACGACGCCCCGGGAATCACGGCACCACCGTCACATCAAGCACGCCCTTGGCGCCCTTCTCCATCAGGCTCATCTGGTGGTTGACGATCGCGCCGTCGCCTGGCACCAGCGTTCGGTGCGGTGCTCGACCCTCAGCGATAGGTTCTGACTCATGGAATGGATCGACTTCTCGACGGACCACGAGTCGATTGTCCCGGCCCCGCCAGGATTGGTCTGGCGCCACCTCGTTGAGCCTTCACTCATGAGCCAAAGCAACGCCGGAACGATTGTCGCGGTGACGGTTGAGGGCCAGCCTGGGATGGTGGGACGCAGCTTCTTCACGGAGCGGACCTGCGAGCGGCATAGGCCGTGCATCCTCAAGACCAAGGTGCTCAAGAGCGAGCCCCTGTCTAGGTGGGCCACGCTGACGGAGACCGAGGAGTTCAGCCTCCGCGAAACCCGGAGCGCAACACCGACGGCGGCGGGCAACTGGCCCGCCTGGTCTACGGTTCGCGCTAGGTCTTGGAAGGACGCCGCAGATAGTGCAATGGAAGGCGAGTACAGTGCCACCAACCTCGCGCGAATGGAGGTTGGCAAGCCGCCGCTGCACGATGTAGTCGAGGTGCCGATGGAGCTAAACCACATCACCCCTCGGTGGCAGGGGGGTGGGCACACGCTCGACAACCTTGAGCCCTTGTGGCCATGGGAGCATGCTGACATCGACCCATACCGTTTCGATACAGGAGAGAGACCTTGACGGAGTTAAACGGGTCTCACCTCCCCGACGGGAAGTTGAGCGAGGCGGTGCGCGGTCCTGATGGGCAGCCAGCTGTCATGATCGATTCGATCGTCGTCGTACCGGGACAAAGGGTAGCGCTTACCTTCGAGACAGTTGGCCCCCGTTGGCGGCAGGGCGTGTTCCTTGCGACCAATGGCCAACTGATGACAGCGAACGAGGCGAGCCGCGCCCTGGTGCTGTGGAGCGACACGGCACCCACCACATCGTTGATCGAGATCGCCGAGACTGACGGTCGGCTCGTGCTCTATAACGTTTGGGACTCTGGTCGGGGCATCCGCCGTTTCGAGTCCCAGAGTCACACTTCCGGCATGCTCGTCGAGAAGCTTGCCGATGGCTCCCGCCGCTATTCCTGCACTGACATTGGCGCGGTGCCCGACTTTGGTCGGCTGGTGTTCCGTATCTCGATCGATTGATGGCGGGGCGAAGCCTCGGACACGTTCGATCTACCCGATCGCCGCCCGAGCCGCGAAGTTGATCCCGCCTCACGTAATGCACCGGCCTTTGCCGTCTTTCGGGCGCAAGAACTACGGCGACGAGTACGTGGTCGCTCAATGGTGCGTTGTCGTCGTCAACCACCCCTGCGGGCACACAGTCCTACACCACTGACCTGACGGATGAGTTGATTTCGCTCACGTTGGACGACGGCTCCACGGTGGGGTTCACCCACGACGTGCTGGGTAACAGGACGTCGCGGACGGTGGACGGGTCCTTGGAGGCCACGTGGTCGTGGGATGAGATGTCCAGTCTGCCGATGCGTGTGGGTGAGTACGACCCGGCAGGCAACTTCACGACGGCATGGTTGCCGGACCCCACGTCCGCGACGGGTGCGTCGTTGGTGGAGACCAGTGGCAGCGCATCGGCGTGGTTGCTCAGTGACCCGTTTGCGAACACGGTCGCATCGGTGTCCACGACCGGCTCGACGTTGTCGGGCACCAGGATGATGGATGCGTTCGGTGTTCAGCGCTCTGCGTCGACCGGAGGCTTGGCCGATTCTGCGGTCGGGTTCGCAGGCCAGTACTTGGACCCAGCGACGGAAATGTATGACATGCGGGCCCGCGACTACGACCCGACCAGTGGTCGCTTCACCGCCACCGACCCAGTAGCGGTGCCGACCGGCATGCCGTTCGTGGCGGGGTACTCGTACGCGCTCAACAACCCGTTGATGTTCACCGACCCGAGCGGTCTGACCGCCTGTGGCCCTATCGGGAGTGACTGCAATGGGGCCAACTTGATACCGGTGTTTCGTCAACTTGCAAGAGCGGACAACGACACTGCGTACCTCAACCTTTACCACAGCCTGACCCAGGAGCAGGCCAGTGAGATCCCGTTCAGCGAACTGGAGCATATTAGTGCCGAGGCCGCGAACCGGCGCATGCATCAGATTTCCTGTGAGGACAACCCTGAAGGATGTTGGGCGCCGTGTCCCGAGCAGGATTATCAGAGTTGCCAACTCAAGCGCGCTGCTTTGGGCTTCACGGTCTACTTCGCAGCCCCTATGGTCGTCGGCACGGGAATGTCGGCCTTGCTCGCACGGGCCTGCGCCGCCGACGCAGCTGCCGCCGCAACACGTATCACCGCCGCAAGCACTGCGCCACGGTTCGTGGCAGCTGCTGAAGGCACGATTATTGATACGCAGGCACCGGCCCTCGCTCAACAGATTGAAAACGTTGTAACGTCATTGCGGACTACCGGGAGACCTCCCGCTGGCGTACGCCAAGGGAAGGCCCCGGGTGCGCCGCGAGGTGAGTTCCAGAACAGCCAAGGTCGGCTCCCTCAACAAGCCCCGGGCTACTACACCGAGAGTGACGTGTGGCCTGGGGTCGGTCCCCGGGGCACGGAGCGTATCGTGATAGGCGGCAATGGCGAAGCCTGGTATTCGCCAGATCACTACGGAACGTTTAGGAGTTGGCCGTGGTAGCAGATTGGTTCGACTTGCCGGGTCCGCCGATTCTTGAGGAGCGCGCAGAGCCATGGCTGGTTCACTCATCTCAGGTGAGCAACTTGCACAAGTATCTCGTGTCAGTAGGAGCGAGTGTCGTTGAGGTGCGGATTGGCAACGCACGGAGTGTGGTGGACGTTGTGGGCGCCCTGAAGGAAGTTCTTGAATTCCCACGATGGTGCGGATCCGGGTGGGACTCAATCGACGATGCCTTTGAGGAGTTGCGCGCAGCCTGGCCGCTACCGCTCGGTATCGTCGTACGCGGGTTGCCGGAACTGCTGGCGGGTTGGCCCCATCTTGCCCTCGAAACGGTTCTGGGTTTGAGTCGACTGAGCAAGGGCTTTGGCGTTGAGGGCGACCAAGTGCTTGTGTTCTACGTGAGCGACCGCCCGGAAACGTGAGCTGGTCTTCGCGCCGGGCGTGATGCGACGCGTCGTTAGGTGGTTCCTGCCAACCTCCATCCCGCAGGTGATTTTCGCGCCCCGCGTCTCGTTCGCCCTCGCCGTCTCCATCCTGGTCTCGACGAGCGGGGCATATGGGTACGGCACCTCGACATCCGTGTACGACGTCGGCCATGTACAAGTGAACGCCGAATGGTGCGTTGGCCACGTCAACCACCCCGATAGGCACGAAGACGGGACCGCCCCCGGTTTGGTTGACTCCTTGACCTGACCTAGGGCTGGCACTGCTGGCCCTGGAATGAGATGTCGTCTTTGCCGGTGCGGGTGGGTGAGAACGACGCGTCTTGTTGTGCCCGGGGTTTTGTGGAGGCTTTCATCGCACGGAAGGATGAGAGTTCTGGCAGCACCGAGCAAGTACTCGCCGGAGCTTGAGGAGCAGGCGACGAGGATGGCTGTGGAGGTGTGGCTGGATCTGGCGACGGCGCGACGCCGAGGTGCTTTGCGAGCGCTCGTCCGGTCACACCAAAGGGCTCGAGGTAGACACCGGCAATGAACTCGCCCGGGTGCGGGGGATCGGGCATCGGTGTGCGCGTGCAGCGAGGAGTTGGTAGTTCGGTGATGGACCTAGCGTCCAACGCGGGTGTGACAGGACGACGGCGTGACCGGGCAGTCGCCACGCCCCGACAGTTACGGCGCGGGTGTCACCTCGAGCACGCCCTTGGCTCCCTTCTCCATCAGGCTCATCTGGTGGTTCACGATCGCGTAGTGGCCAGCCTCGGGAGGCACGAACTCCACGAAGCCGCCCTGCGCCGCGAGCAACGGCAGCACCTGGGCGCCGGTCACGCCCTGCGTGATCCCGTCGGTCGAGGCGCCGCGATAGACCGAGTAGGCGCCCTCGTTCCACACCGTGTCGAACTGGGTGCCCACCACGTGGAAGGACAGGTCCGCGTTGGGGCCAGCGTCGAGCACCCACATGCGCACGCGCTCGCCGGCGACGGCCGTCAACGGGTGAGCCGCGTATTGGAACGCGCGCCCGTTGAACGCGACCACGTCGGGCTGCATCGCGGCGGCCTTGGTGGGGGACGTGGTGCCGCCCTCGCCGCCCAGATACATCTCCGACTGGATGAGCACGTATTGGCGATCCACCGGCTCCAGGCCGTCTGGCTCGATCACCACGGCGCCGAACATGCCGTTCGCGATGTGTTGCGTCATCGGCATGGTGCCGCAGTGATACATCCAGATGCCCGCGCGCCCGGCCGTGAACTCATACACGAGCGACTCGCCTGGCTCGATGGTGCGCATGGGGCCGTCGGGGGCCAGCTCGCCCGCGTGGAAGTCGATCGAGTGGCCCATCGTGCCCGCGTTCACCAAGGTGATGCGGAAGGTGTCGCCGACGCGCCCGTGCAGCGTGGGCCCCGGCGAGGTGCCGTTGTAGGTCCAGATGGCGCGCGTCACGCCCTCCGCGACCGTCTCCGTCGATTCCGTGACGGTGAAGGTGTACTCGCGGAGGGTCTCGTCGGTGAGGGGCGGGAGTTCGGCTGGCATCGGCTCGGCGTCCTTGGCGGCGGCCAGCAGGTCCACCATCGAGGGCGCAGAACCCTCCGGTCCCGTAGAGCCATCGCCGGACATCATCCCTGGCATACCGCCCGACGCGGCCCCAGCGTCGTCCGTTGCCCCAGCGTCGGCCGTAGCAACAACGCCACCCACAGCGACGACGTCAAGCTCCATGCCCATGGCGCGATGCCCCGCGAGTGAGCACCAGCCCTCCATGCTGGAGCCGATCAAGCCGGCGTCGAGCACGGCCGTGTCGCCAGGCGCGATGGAGCCGGTCTCGGTGCCGTTCGCGAGCACCAGGTCGTGGCGCTGGTCGCCGGTGTTGTCGAAGGTGATGAGCAGGCGGTCGCCCGCGGGGACCTCGATGGTGTCGGGGGTGAAGGACATGCCGTCCACGGCCACGGTGACCTCGGTGGTATTGCCGGTCGGCTCGACGGCGGTGGCCGCGTCGGTCGCGGTGGCGGCCTCCGTGCGGGCGGGGTCGGCCAGCACCATGGCGCCAAACGCGATGACGCCCACGGCGAGTAGCGCTATGAGCGCCTGTGCGCGTCGGGGGACCACGGGCA
>NZ_JADQBF010000037.1:0-15735 GCF_016278775.1 Demequina sp.
AGAACGCGCGCTGGCGGGTCGGTCCATTGACCACCGAGGCGCACCCACGCCAGCGCCGCGACCGCTGGCGGAGCCACCATGATGGCCAAGGTAGGGGCGAGGCGCTGGGGGATCGTGCCGAGCACAAAGAGTCTGGTGAGCACGATGGGCATGATGCCGAGCCAGTACACGATGCCGACGCCGTAGAAGTACCACGACACCTCGACGGGCGCGTGGGTGACTCCCGCGAGGGGCACCACCACGTTCCCGACGACGGGAATGAACCATGCGGGATGCACGTGCACGTGCTGGATCTGCGCGTCGGTCGACCAGGTGCGCACCACCCAGATCGTCACGAGGAACATCGCCACGGCTCCCGCCCACCACAGGACGCTCGAGACGCCGCGCGCGTGAGGCAAGAGGGCGACGGCCGCGATGAGGATCGCGATCGGAATGGTCGCGGTGAAGGCGACCTTGACGGGGTGTCTCCACTCGGCACGGACCGAGCTCCAGTGGCGTGTCGCCTTGACGCCGTACGCCAGCAGTAGGGCGAAGAGCAAGGCGACCGTCAGCCACGCGAGCGCCGCTCCCACGTGGGAAGGGAACGCGGCCCACACGTCGGAGGCGCGATTGAACCCGGTCGCCAATCCGCCAACACCCATGGCGATCGAGAAGCTGCCGACGGGCAGGTGGGCGACAGAACGGAGCTGGCCGGTGTCCGGCTCTGACATGAGTTCTCCTCGGTGTGAGCGTGAGTCGAGTGGTACGCCGCCCACTCCCTCGCGACCATACCCCGCTGGGTATAACGTCGTGGGGCCCTTGGTCCCGTTCGTGACCCACAAAGCTCCATGGCCCCGTCGGCGTGGTCCTGGGTGAAAGCGGGACGAGGCCACGGCATGGCGGCCGCGGAGCGCCCGCAAATCGCAGGGGCGGAACGCCGCTCGTTGCCACAGGCAAGCGCGTGTCCGCCCTGATCAGACCTCTCAAGTGAGCGGTCGCCCACCAATGTGGCGACGAAGTCCCTGAAAAACCGGGACTGCGTGACCTACGTCCCGTCAGGATGGGGGACCAGGACCACCAGTATTGGGGCACAGGCATTCGAAGGGAGAAGTCCATGTCGTTTCTTGACCGAGAGGCAACGGTGGCCCCGCCGGGGTATAACCGTTGGCTTGTCCCCCCCGCTGCTCTCGCGGTGCACCTGAGCATTGGGCAGGTCTATGCGCTGAGTGTGTTCAAGACGGCGCTGGAAGAGCGCTTCGACGCGAGCCACACGCAAATCGGCATCATCTTCTCCATCGCCATCGTCATGCTTGGCCTGTCAGCCGCCTTTGGCGGTCGTTGGATGGAGCGCCACGGCCCCCGCAAGACGATGGTCCTCTCGGCACTCTTGTGGTCTCTGGGCTTTGCTGTTGGCTCCATCGGAATCTTCACGACGCAGTTGTGGCTCGTGTACGTCGGCTATGGCTTCATCGGCGGCATGGGCCTGGGCCTGGGGTACATCTCACCGGTCTCCACGCTGATCAAGTGGTTCCCCGACCGTCCCGGCCTGGCAACCGGCCTGGCGATCATGGGATTCGGCGGCGGCGCCATGCTGGCAGCCCCCATGTCGACCATGCTTCTCAAGAACTTGGGCGACACACCGGTCGACGCACTCGGCCCCACGTGGCTTGTTCTCGGCGGCATCTATCTGGTTCTCATGCTGCTTGGCGCCGCAGTGGTGCGCGTGCCTCCCAAGGGGTGGAAGCCAGAAGGCTGGGAGCCGGCTGCTCACAAGGTCAAGGTGTCCTCTGGCGGGCAAGTCAACGCGAAGAACGCCATCAAGACGTTCAGCTTCTGGGCGCTGTGGGTGGTTCTCTTCACCAACGTCACCGCAGGCATCGGCATCCTGGAGAACGCGCAGCCGATGATTCTCGACTACTACCCCGAGGTATCGGCTGCAGCGGCGGCTGGCTTTGTGGGCCTGCTGTCGCTCGCCAACATGGGCGGCCGCATCGGCTGGTCCAGCCTGTCCGACGTGATCGGCCGCAAGGCGACCTACATCATGTACCTGGGCGTTGGCGGATTGGCGTACACGACGATCGCGTTGTTTGGCATGAACGGCATCATCCTGTTCGTGCCGCTGATGGTCCTCATCATCTCGTACTACGGGGGCGGCTTTGCCACGATCCCCGCGTACCTCAAGGACGTCTTTGGGGAGTTCGAGGTGGGTGCCATCCACGGACGCCTGCTCACGGCGTGGTCGGCCGCTGGCATCGCGGGCCCGCTCATCATCAACTCAATTCTCGACAATCTTGAGGGTCGGGGCTACGAGGGGGCAGACCTCTACCGCCCCTCGATGATGGTCATGGTCGGCATCCTGGTGATCGGCTTCATCGCGAACCTCTTGGTGCGTCACGTGCCGGAGAGGTTCCACGAGCACGCCGACTCCGTGCCGGACCACGAGCGCTATGACAACGAGCGCGGAGCTCTTGTCACGGCCGCCGACTCCGACTTGGTCGACAACTGGAAGGATTCCTGACATGGGCAAGTCCAACAATCTGCTCGCCTACGTGCTGTGGGTGCTGGTGGGCTCTGGACTGATCTACGGGATCAGCCAAACCGTCATCAAGGCGGCCGCCCTCTTCACCGACTAGGCACCATCGTGGCCGCCCCGGCGGCAAGATCTCAGAGGCCCGCGCCGACAGGTGCGGGCCTCTGTGCGTCCGGCCGCCGATGCCGTGCGATGTGTGCCTGGGATGGCGCCCCAGAGTCCCGGGTGCGGCGGCGCCGAGTCCTGGGTCTGCGCCGAGCCACCCCCGTTTAATACCCCAGACAGTATCGGGACAGAGGTCCCGGGACCTAGGACTGCTGAGGGACGAGGCAACTGGCATACCGTGGGTAGTGGAACGCCCACCAGGGCAGCCACTAGGAGGACACCCCCCATGACAACAACCGCCCCCAAGGCTGGCACCGAGACCTCAACCGACGCGCCGTCGGTGGCAGCTGCAATCGACGCGCTCGTCGTCAAGGCTCAAAAGGCCCTCGAGGAGTACGCCAGCCGCAGCCAGGAAGACGTCAACCAGTACGTCAAGAAGGCCTCGGTCGCCGCACTCAACCAACACGGCGAACTCGCACTGCTCGCGGTCAACGAGACCGGCCGCGGCGTGTTTGAAGACAAGGCCGTCAAGAACATCTTCGCTTGTGAGCACGTCACCCACTCGATGGGGCCCATGAAGACCGTCGGCGTCATCTCAGAGGACCCGATCACCGGAATCACCGAGATCGCCGAGCCCGTCGGCGTCATTGCGGGAATCACCCCGGTCACCAACCCCACCTCGACCGCGATCTTCAAGTCCCTCATCGCGATCAAGACCCGCAACCCGATCATCTTCGGCTTCCACCCGGCCGCCCAAGAATCCTCCGTCGCGGCAGCAAAGGTGGTGCGCGACGCCGCCGTCGAGGCAGGTGCCCCTGCTGACTGCGTCCAGTGGGTAGAGATTCCCTCGCTCGAGGCGACAGGCGAACTCATGAACCACCCAGGCGTGGCGCTGATCCTCGCCACCGGCGGCAACGCCATGGTGAAGGCGGCCTACAGCTGCGGAAAGCCAGCGCTCGGCGTCGGCGCGGGGAACGTGCCCGCCTACGTCCACAAGTCCGCGAACCTCAAGCGCGCCATCAACGACATCGTGATCTCCAAGGGCTTCGACAACGGCATGGTGTGCGCCTCTGAGCAGGCCGTGATCCTCGACAAGGAGATCTACGCGGAGGCGATGGGGATGTTCGCCCGCCTGCACGCGTACAAGGTCACCAAGGACGAGAAGGCAAAGCTCGAGGAGTACATCTTCGGGGCGACCGCTGGTGGCGCCAACTGCGCCGGCGCCAAGCTCAACCCCAACGTCGTCGGCAAGTCGCCGCAATGGATCGCCGAGCAGGCGGGATTCACCGTCCCTGAAGAGACGTCGATCATCCTCGTCGAGGTGGCAGAGGTGGGAGAGAACGAGCCCCTCACGCGAGAGAAGCTGGCCCCCGTCCTCGCGGTGCTGAAGGCCAACGACACCGAGCAAGGCCTCGTTTACTCCGAGCAGATGGTCGAGTTCCACGGCCTGGGTCACTCTGCCGCAATCCACGCGACAGACGAAGACCTGATCCACGAGTTCGGCACGCGCTGCAAGGCGATCCGCATCATCGCCAACGCTCCTTCAAGCCACGGCGGCATCGGCGACATCTACAACGCGTTCCTGCCCTCGTTGACGCTTGGCTGTGGTTCGTACGGCAAGAACTCGGTGTCGAACAACGTCACCGCAGTGAACCTCATCAACGTCAAGCGCATCGGCCGGAGGAACAACAACATGCAGTGGTTCAAGGTTCCGGCGAAGACGTACTTCGAGCCGAACGCGATCCAGTACTTGAAGGACATGAACGCCGTTGAGCGCGTCACGATCGTGACAGACGCGACCATGACCCGCATCGGCGTGGTCGACAAGATCATCGACGTGCTGCGTCGCCGCTCGAACAACGTCTCGCTACAGATCATCGACAACGTCGAGCCGGAGCCGTCCATCAAGACCGTCACGGCTGGCGCCGAGATCATGAGGGCCTTCAAGCCCGACACGATCATCGCCGTCGGTGGCGGCTCGCCCATGGACGCCGCGAAGGTCATGTGGCTCATGTACGAGCACCCGGACATCGTGTTCTCGGACCTCAAGGAGAAGTTCTTCGACGTCCGCAAGCGCGCGTTCCAGTTCCCCAAGCTGGGCGAACTCGCCAAGCTGGTCTGCATTCCGACCACGTCTGGCACCGGTGCGGAGGTCACGCCATTCGCGGTCATCACCGACACGGAGACGGGACGCAAGTACCCGCTCGCCGACTACGCGCTCACCCCGACCGTCGCGATCGTTGACCCGGTGCTGACCGCCAACCTGCCCGCGCGGGTTGCGGCGGATTCCGGCATGGACGCCCTCACGCACGCCACAGAGGCCTACGTGTCCGTCTACGCCAACGACTTCACCGACGGTCTCTGCCTCCAGGCGATCCGCTTGGTGTTCGAGAACATCGAAGAGTCGGTCACCGTGGGTGGCACGGCCGTCAAGGCTCGCGAGAAGATGCACAACGCCGCGACCATCGCTGGCATGGCGTTCGGCAACGCGTTCCTCGGACTCGTCCACGCGATGAGCCACGTCACCGGATCGATGTACCACGTGGCACACGGCCGCACCAACGCGGTCTACCTCCCGCACGTGATCCGCTACAACGGCAAGGTTCCCACCAAGCCGACGTCGTGGCCCAAGCAGGAGTCCTACGTGGCACCCGAGCGCTTCCAGGAGATTGCGAAGATGCTGGGCCTCGCGCACGAGACCCCAGAGATCGCGGTCGAGGCCTACGCCACCGCCGTGGAGGAACTGCGCGCGAAGGTAGGCATCGAGCCGTCATTCCAGGCAATCGGCGTGGATGAGGCCGAGTTCATGTCGAGCCTGGACACGCTGGCCATGCAGGCCTACGAGGACCAGTGCGCACCCGCCAACCCGCGCCTGCCGATGCTCGACGACATGAAGATCATGATGGAGGCCGCGTACTACGGCATCACGTGGGACGAGGTGAAGAACCGCACGGTCAAGGAGGGAGCCGCAGACTCCAAGGCCGCGACGAAGTCATCCAAGAAGTCGTCAACCAAGTAGTTCCTGATATTTGGCTCACCGCCAGCGGGTTGGGACCCAGGTCCCAACCCGCTGGCGTATTTGGGAGGCATTCTTTTCCGTGGGGAGACGTTGGGAGGGGACACCCAACGCCTCAAGGGGCCGGCGCAATGGGGAGCCGGCCCCTTTCCCCATCTCTGGGCACTTTTCGCGGCTCAAGCCCACCCGTAGGGCGACGCGCCACGGGCACTAGACTCGTCTACCGTGGCTACCGACTTTCCTGCCGAAATCGCGGCACTGCGCAGCACCTACGAGCAGATCGAGGCCGTGCTGGACCCGTTCGCCCTGAAAACCAAGATCGCCGAACTCGAGGATCAGGCATCGGCTCCCGACCTGTGGGATGACCAGGACAACGCCCAGGCCGTCACCAGCGCGCTCAGTGCTGCCACTGGTGAACTGGAGCGTGTCGAGGGGTTCCGCCGCAGGCTCGACGACCTTGAAGTGCTCATCCAGATGGCGGTCGAAGCGGACGATGCCGAGGTGCTGGCCGAGGCCGAACGCGACCTCACCAAGTTGCGCAAGGACCTTGCCGCCATGGAGATTCGCACGCTGATGGCGGGGGAGTGGGACGAGCGCGACGCGGTGGTGACGATCCGCTCCGGCGCAGGGGGCGACGATGCCACCGACTTCGCCGAGATGCTGCTGCGCATGTATCTGCGTTGGGCTGAGCGTCACGGCTATGCGGCCAAGGTGCTCGACACGTCGTACGCCGAGGGCGCAGGCATCAAGTCCGCCACTTTTGAGATCAGCGCCCCCTACGCCTTTGGCACGCTGAGCGTCGAGGCGGGAACGCACCGCCTGGCACGCATCAGCCCGTTCGGCTCGGCCGACAAGCGCCAGACCAGCTTCGCGGCGGTCGAGGTGATCCCGCTGATCGAGTCGACCGACCACATCGAGGTCCCAGAGACGGACATCAAGGTGGACGTGTTTCGCTCCTCTGGGCCGGGTGGGCAGTCGGTCAACACCACTGACTCCGCCGTGCGTCTCACCCACTTGCCCTCCGGCATCGTCGTATCGATGCAGGACGAGAAGAGTCAGATCCAGAACCGTGCGGCCGCCATGCGCGTACTGCAGTCGCGACTCCTGCTACTCAAGAAGGAGCAAGAGGCCGCCCAGAAGAAGGAGCTCGCTGGCGATATCAAGGCGAGTTGGGGCGACCAGATGAGGTCGTACTTCCTGTACGGCCAGCAATTGGTGAAGGACCTGCGCACCGGGCACGAGTCGGGCAACCCCGCCGCAGTGTTCGACGGCGATATTGACGACTTCATCGACGCGGGTATTCGCTGGAGGCGGTCGCTCGACCAGGACTAGCCGCCGACGTTGCGAGGCGTCACGCGCGCTTGCGCAGCTTGTACGTCAATGCCGACTCAAGAAAGTCGGCCAGCTCTCGAGTGCGCAGAGGCTCGCCAGCCGCCACGTGGATGCCGCGGACGCCGTCGTATGCGAAGCGATCCCCGTGCTCCGTGGCGAAGTCTGCGACAAGGGGCGTCTGGCAGCTCGTGTAGACGCCCACCGCATCGTCGTCACCGCGCGCGGCGGCGAGGCGAATGGTAGTCCCTGTGCGCGTGACGTACGCGGGCTGGCCCCACCTGACGGTCTCCTCCACGGGGCCCACCCCTTCGGTCCGCTGGGCGACCTCGTACACCAGCGCGCGCAGCGCCAGCAGGGTGTCCCGGTGTGCGTCGGGGTAGTCGGCAATGGCCGCGGCGACAGGGGCCGCAAGGTCTGGCTCTGGCATGGCTCCACGCTACCGCCGCTGAACCGCACGCACGGATGTGAGGCACGCGACACCCACCAGGCGGCGCGCCCTCCCCGGATCGCGCGTTTCCCATACTTACGATGCGAGTGGCGTGGGTAAGACCCCCCACGCCGAAGGCTGCCGTGATCCGACTCGACAACGTCTCCAAGGTATACGCCAGGGGTGCACGCCCCGCGCTCGACGACATCTCTGTCGAGGTTGAGCGCGGTGACTTCGTGTTCCTTGTCGGGTCCTCCG
The DNA here is from genome assembly GCF_016278775.1 of Demequina sp. GTDB lineage: Bacteria > Actinomycetota > Actinomycetes > Actinomycetales > Demequinaceae > Demequina. The sequence goes on from NZ_JADQBF010000037.1 coordinate 7,648, forward strand.
GGTCAGGGAAGTCGACGTTCCTCAAGCTCATTCTGCGCGAGGAGCGGCCCACGTCGGGCGACGTCCACGTGGCCGGTCGCCACCTCAACAAGCTGTCCAATTGGCGCGTACCCCACTTGCGCCGCGAGATCGGCGCCGTGTTCCAAGACTTCCGCCTGCTGCCCAACAAGACGGTGTTCGACAACGTCGCGTTCGGCCTCGAGGTGATCGGCAAGAAGCGCCACCACGTGCAGTCCATGGTGCCCGAGACTCTCGAACTCGTGGGCCTCGCTGGCAAGGAGAAGCGCCTGCCGCACGAGCTGTCAGGCGGCGAGCAGCAGCGCGTCGCCATCGCCCGCGCCGTGGTCAACCACCCGCCCATCTTGCTGTGCGACGAGCCCACGGGAAACCTGGACCCTGGCACGTCCATCGGCATCATGCGTCTGCTGGACCGCATCAACCGCACCGGCACCACCGTCCTCATGGCGACCCATGATGACGAGATCGTGGACCAGATGCGCAAGCGGGTCATCGAACTCAAGGGCGGCCAGCTCATCCGCGACCAAGACCGCGGCGTGTACGGGGCGGAGGCCTCCGCATGAGGTTGAGATTCATCTCTGCCGAGGTTTTCAACGGCTTGCGGCGCAACTCGACGATGGCTCTGTCCGTCGTGCTCGTGACCTTCGTGTCCCTCACCTTCGTGGGTGCCGCGGCACTCACCCAGATGCAGGTCGACAAGCTCAAGGACGATTGGTACGGCAAGGTCGAGGTCTCGGTCTTTCTCTGTCCAGAGAACTCCCGAAACGTGCAGTGCGCCGCTGGTCGGGCCACCCCGGCTCAAGAGGACGCGATTGAGGACGTGCTGAAGAACGGCTCAGTCGCGCCGCTCGTGGAGTCGGTGGAGTACGAGTCTCGCGAAGAGGCGTTCGAGAAGCTCAGGGAGCGCGACACGGACAATCGCTTTGCACTGCTCACCGCCGACGGCATGCAGGCGAGTTTCAGGGTGAAACTCACCGACCCTGAGCAGTTCGAACTGGTCGCCGACACCGTCGCGGGCATTGAGGGCGTGGACGAGGTCCAGGACCAACGTGAGATCTTCAAGGGCCTGTTCAGTCTGCTCAACGCCGCGACCTTCATCGCCGCCGGGCTCGCTGCGGTGATGCTGCTGGCGGCCGTCCTGCTCATCACCACCACCATCAGACTGAGCGCACTCAGTCGGCGCCGCGAAACCAACATCATGAGGATGGTGGGGGCCTCTCGCGGACTCATTCAGATGCCCTTCATGTTGGAAGGAGCCGTCGCTGCGACGCTGGGAGCGCTGCTAGCGACCACGGGACTGTGGCTGTCCGTGCGCTACCTCATTGAAGATTGGCTTAGGGGATCCGTCACTTTTGTCGATTACATCAGCGGAGACGATGTCTTGGTCGTCGCGCCGTGGCTGCTTGCCATCGCGGTGGCGCTGGCGGTGATGGCGTCTCTCGCGACTCTCGGAAGGTATACACGCGCATGATGAGCTCACCGTGGCGGACTCGCCAGTTCAGGGTGGCGGCGGCGTTGCTGATTGCCGCGATCCTGGGCGCGAGCGCGGGCACTATCGCGCAAGCCGAGGGCTCCGCACCCGCTTGGTCGACGTACGACGATGAAATCGCGCAGGCGAACAAGGACAAGGCGAACAAGGAGAAGCGGGCACGAGACCTTGAGCACGCCTTGGCCGAGACCGATCAAGCGATCGCCAACGCCACGATCCGGCTGACCGAGCTCAACGAGAGACTGCCGATTGTGCAGGAGGAATACCGGCTCGCTCAGGAGCGGTACGACGCCGCGCTGCTACAGCAAAGCATCGTCGCTGCAAAGCTGGAGGCTGCGAGATCGGAAGACGCGGCGCTCACGGAGCAGATCGATGCGGACGACGCCAAGATCGACGAGTTGCGCGACGTGCTCGCCGAGATCGCTCGCGCCGAGTATCAGGGTTCGCGCGAAGATGCGAGCCTCAGCATCTTCTTTGGCGCCCAGACGTCGGACGAGTTTGTGGACGACTACGCGTATCGCGAGACCACGTCTCGCGTGCAGTCCAACACGCTGGCTCAGATGGAAGAGCTCGCCGCCGTCAACCGCAACCGCAAGGCTCGTCAAGAGGCCGTGCGGGAGTACATCGAGGAACTCAAGGTCCAGGCCGATGCCCTTGTGGTCGAGGCGCAACAGGCGAAGGACGCTGCCGAGGCCAAGAAGCTCGAGGTCGAGACTCTCCTCGCAGAGGCCGAGGAGCTCAAGGCGTATCTCGAGTCCCAGCGCGACGCGTACGTGGCGCAGCAAAAGGAACTCGAGGCCGCTCAAGCCGCGCTGAAAGCCGAACTCGAAGCGCTGTGGAAGAAGAAGCTTGAAGAGGAGGCGGTCAACGGCACCGGATCCCTGGTCAAGGGCTTCCTGAGCCCGCCCACCTCGGTGCCGTACATCACCTCGAGTTATGGGTGGCGCATTCACCCGATCTTCGGTTACGGGAGGCTGCACGCTGGAACGGACTTCCGCGCCTATTGCGGTACCCCGATCCTGGCTGCAGCCGACGGTCAGGTCGAGTGGGCTACGTACAGGTACGGCTTCGGAAACCAGGTCATGCTCGATCACGGCGTGGTGAGCGGCAAGGTGTTGTTCACGAGCTACAACCACTTCAGCAGTTTCGCCGTCAGCACGGGTCAGAATGTCAAGCGGGGCCAGGTGGTGGGTTACTCGGGCACCACGGGAACCTCTACGGCGTGCCACTTGCACTTCGAGGTGTACGTCAACGGCTCCACAGTGGACCCAATGAAGTACGTCGCCGACTGGTAAGAGGGCTATCGCCCCTGCGTTGAGGGCTCTACACTGGTAGGTCGCGCCGCTGGGGCGCGATCGGACCCTTGAACGCCAAGGAGGTGAGCCATGTCCGATGCAGTCAAGGTGGTGGCCACCAACCGTTCGGCGCGCCACGACTTCTTCATTGAGGACGTGTTCGAGGCTGGCATCGTCCTGACCGGCACCGAGGTCAAGTCTCTGCGCCAGGGCCGCGCGGCCATCGGCGAGGGCTATGTGTATGTCGACAATGGCGAAGCCTGGTGCGAGAACATCCACATTCCGGAGTACACCCAGGGCACGTGGACCAATCACGCGGTGCGGCGCAAGCGCAAGCTGCTCCTTCACCACGACGAGATCGACGAACTGGCGATCCGCACGCGCGAGAAGGGGCACACCATCGTGCCCTTGCGGCTGTACTTCCTGAAGGGGCGCGCCAAGCTCGAGATCGGGCTCGCGCAGGGCAAGAAGCTGTACGACAAGCGCCAGACGCTGCGAGAGAAGCAAGACAACCGCGAGGCCGAGCGTGCCATGGCGCGCAGGGGCCGGGAGTGATCGCCCGGCACTAGGTCCCGCGACCCTCAACTGGGGCGCAAGAACACGGCATGATGGGGAACATGCGAATTCTCGGTTCCCTTCTCGCCGCGCTCTTCCTCTTCGTCGTCCCTGCCTCTTCGGCGTCGGCGACGACTCAGCCAGACGTTCCTGGTAGAGAGATCACTCGCTGGGATGAAACCTTCGTGCTGGACGCCGATGGTTCGGCTCAGGTGCGCCTCGAGATCGATTTTGACTTTGGCAACGATCCAGGCCACGGGCCGTACCTACTTCTGCCCATCCGTCGGGAGTACAACGACGACTACGACCGCCTCTACAGCATCTCCAACATCAGTGCATCGAGTCCCACGGGCGCTCCCGCTGCCCTCACCGCGATAGCGGGTCGCGACTTCATCGAGGTGAAGGTGGGCGAGGCGAAGATTGACGACGTCTCCGGCGTCCAGACCTACGTGATCAACTACACGGTTGACCGCGTGATGAACGAGACCACCGCCGCAGAGACATACGACGGCGCGGCTGGCGACGAGTTCTACTGGAACGCGGTGGGGGACCAGTGGATCATCCCCATTTCGGACGCGACCGTCACCGTCGCATCCCCCGTTGAGGTCATCGACGCCCGGTGTTTTGCTGGCCGAGCGGGAGTGTCCGACGCCTGCACCGCCGCGTCGGTCGAGGGCAATACCGCCACCTTCAGCCAGGTCTACCTGACGCCAGGGCAGCCCTTCACCGTCGGCGTCCTGTACCCAGCGGGCTCCTTCGAGACCGCGCCGAACCTCACCGAGAGCAGCGACGTCAAGCGGGCTTTCACCCTGAGTGTGGGCACGGGCGTGGCGATGATCGCCATTCTGGTGGTCGGGCTCTTCCTCATCATCAGGAGGCTGCGCACCACCGCCATCGACGAGCAGTACGCAGAACAGATCCCTGGCCTCGGGCCGGTAGGAAGTGTTCTTGGCGACACCGAGCCGCGGGACTACAAGGCGCCGGTGGCGGTGCAGTTTGAGCCGCCGCCTGGCATGCGGCCGGGTCAGGTTGGCACGCTCGTGGACGAGAAGGCGGACACTCGCGACGTGACGGCGACGCTCGTCGACCTGGCGGTCAGGGGTTACCTGCGCATCGACGATCTGGGCGAGCAGAAGTCCGGGCTGTTCTCGAAGGACAAGGACTACCAGTTGGTTCAGTTGCGCGAGAGTGACGACGCGCTGTTCCCCTACGAGGCCATGCTTCTCGATGCGCTGTTCAAGAACCGCACGGAGGTCGCCATGTCGGATCTTCAGACCACCTTCGCGTCGTCGATGTCCTCCGTCCAGAAGCAGTTGTATACGAATGTCACGAACCTTGGGTGGTTCCGCAGCAACCCGCAGACCGCGCGAGCGTCGTGGGCGGGAACTGGCATCGCGTTGCTGATCGCGGGGGTGATGGCGACCATCTGGCTTGCTCAGGAGACTCGCCTGGCCCTGGTACCGACTCCGCTGATCCTGCTGGGTGGGATCATGCTTGCCACCACCATGAACGCGCCCGCCCGGACCGCGAAGGGCACAGCCGCGCTGCAGCAGGCCCGCGGCTTTGAGCTCTACATCTCCAAGGCCGAGGCGAACCAGCTGCGGTTCGAGGAGGGTGAAGACCTGTTCTCCAAGTACCTGCCTTACGCGATCGCCTTTGGCGTGGCCGACAAGTGGGCCAAGAAGTTCGAGGAGCTTGCCAACCAGGGCCGCCAACTGGCGGAGCCGATGTGGTACGGCGGCGTGGCATACGGGACGTTTTGGATGCACTCTGCCGGTCTGGGGGAGCGCATGGACAGTTTCGCCTCACTCGCCGACACCGCAATGTCCGCCCCGACGCCGGGCTCGTCAGGAGGCTCGAGCTTTGGCGGCGGCGGCTTCTCCGGTGGCGGTGGAGGCGGCGGTGGAGGCGGCGGCTGGTGATCTGAGCCGCCGCCTAGGAGCCCCTACGGGTGTGCCGCGGGGATCGGGTGCTCGCGCTCGAGTTGAGCGCCCTCAACGTCCACATCTGGCAGGATCCGGTCGAGCCAGCGCGGCAGCCACCACGCGCTCTCGCCCGCGAGGTGCATGAGCGACGGGACCAGCACCATCCTGACCACGAACGCGTCGAACAGCACGCCCACCGCGAGCCCGAAGCCGATGGAGCGCACCATGGCGAGTTCGGAGAAGATGAAGCCTCCGAACACGGACGCCATGATGATGGCCGCAGCCGTGACGACCGCCCGGCCGTGGCGCACACCCGCCACCACCGAGTGTCGCGCAGACATCCCGTGGACGTACGCCTCGCGCATGCCTGTGGTGATGAAGAGCTGGTAGTCCATCGCCAGGCCGAACAGGATGCCGGTCAGCAGGATGGGCAGGAACGCGAGTAGGGGTGCCGGGTCGTGAACCCCGAACAGGCTCGACATCCATCCCCACTGATACACCGCGGTGACCGCTCCAAAGGCGGCGAAGAGCGACAAGACGAAGCCTGCCGTGGCCAGCACTGGCACGAGGATCGACCGGAACACCACCACGAGGATCACGAGGGACAGCGCCACGACGACGATGAGGTACAGCGGTAGCGCGTCGTTGAGCTTTTCGATGACGTCGATGGATCCCGATGCCTCGCCAGCCACCCCGATCGTTGTCCCATTGTCGAGGGGGGACAGCGCGCGCAGGTCGTGGACGAGCTGTTCCGTCGACTCGCTCGACGGGCCGTCCACGGGAATGACTTGGAAGGCGAAGTAGTCGCGGTCGGCGGAGACGCCGACGGGGGCGACGGAGGCGACGTCCTCGTTGGCGGCGATCACTGACTCGATGTCCACCTGCGTTGCCAACACCTCGTCCTGTGGTGCGGGCTCGGCCAGTCGAGCGGTCACGAGCATCGTGCCGTTGAGGCCGTCCCCGAAGTTGTCGGCAACCGCGAAGTAAGCCTGGTACTGGGTCGACTCTTGAGGCTCTTGGGTGCCGTCTGGCAGGCCGAGGCGCATCGACAGCGATGGTGCCGCGACCACGAGCAGCGCGCCCACCGACGCGACGAGCGCACCAAGCGCCACCACGTTGCGCAGGGGCTTGATGGGCTTCTCTGCAGGGTGCGAGCCGATTCGCTGGCGGGCGCCCCTGCCGAGCACCTTCGCGCCGATGAGGCCCAGCACGGCTGGCGTGAGGGAGATGGCCGACAGCACCGCGATGCCGACGCAGAAGGCGGCGACCGTTCCCATGACGCCCAAGAAGGGGATGCCCGTCACGTTCAGCGCGAGAAGCGCGACGATGACGGTGGCACCAGCGAACACGACGGCATTGCCGGACGTGCCGTTCGCCAGGCCGATCGACTCATGGAGGCTCATGCCGTCGCGGAACTGCTTGCGATGCCGGTTGAGGATGAACAGCGAGTAGTCGATGCCGACTGCGAGGCCGAGCATCACGCCCAGCACCGGCGTGATGGATTGCATGTCTTGCACACCGGAGAACGCGAGTGCCGTGAGCACTCCCACGCCCACGCCAACCACCGAGGTCATGAGTGGTTGGACGGAGGGCCAGAAGGCTCTCATCATGATGCTCAGTACGAGCAAGGCGACGATGACGCCCCCGATCTCGCCCGGTCCAAGCACCCCGGAGACATCGGTGGTGAGTTCAGACGAGAAGTCTGTGCGCACACCCTCAATGGGCGCGGCCTTGATCGCCTCGATCACGGCTTGCTTGTCCTCGGGGGTCAGCGCGTAGGTCTGCTCGGCGAAGGATACGGTCGCGAGAGCGGTCGAGCCGTCCTCAGACACCGTGCGCAGGCTAGCGGCGAAGCCCGCGAGTTGGAGCCCCAGGTCGAGTTGCTCGCGCTGGGCGGCCACCTGGCCGCGCGCGTCGGAAAGCTGGGCCAGACCGTCGTCGATTTGCGCCTGTTGGGCGTCGAACTGGCCCTGGTTTGCTTCATACATTCCGGCGGCCTTGGCTTGCTCGATGGCCGCGTCGAGCTGAGCCTGTGCCTCCGTGAGCTGCTGCTCCGTGGCGTCAAGCTGCGCTACTGCGGCATCGAGCTCGCTCGCGCCGTCGGTCAGCTGCTGGGCTTGCGCCGCGCGCTGCGCCTGCGTGGCGAAGGGGTCCATCGTGCCCTTCACCGGGTCAAGATCCCCCACGGCAGCCAGGACGTCCGTGACGGCCTCCCGCTGTTCCTCTGTGAACGCGGAGCCATCCGTCGTCTGGAAGACCACGCGGGCATTGCCGCCGGTGAGCTCCGGCAGTTCCGCTGAGAGCTCCTGGGTGACGCGCTCGGTCTCGAGCCCTGGGATGGAGAAACTGTCGGCAAGCGTGCCGCCGAATCCAAGGAAAGCCGCTCCTGAGACCACGAGGGCGGCGAGCCATGCGCCGATGACGACGAGGGGGCGACGCGCAGAAGTGCGTCCGAGGCGGTAAAGAAGGTGGGCCACGAGCGGCCTTTCTCACGAGGAAGGGGGACAAGGCGCCGTTGCCTGAGGACAGTGTAGGCAGATCGGGAGAGAAATATCCAACAGGTGTTGTATTTCTTTCCTGAGTGTTCGTTGGCACAATCGACACATGGACGTGCGAGTGGAGAGAACTCGGCGGCGCCTGCAAGAGGCGTTGTTCTCCCTCGCGCGTGAACGCGGGCTTGAGAACGTGGCCGTGAGCGACATCGCGGAGCGCGCGGGAGTCAATCGCAGCACGTTTTACCAGCACTACGCTGACAAGGACACGGTGCTGGCGGATGCCCTCGATCGCATCGCTGGCGAGGCGGGCG
>NZ_JADQBF010000037.1:15746-46610 GCF_016278775.1 Demequina sp.
CCCGCCTCGAGATCCCACTGCTCCACTCGGAGGGCCCACCTGAGCCGCTCGTCGCCTTCCTGGCCCACATCGATGAGCACGCGGACGTGTACCGGTCGGTGTTTTCCGGAACGGGCTCCGGCGTCGTGCTTGCGCGACTGCGCGGCCGTGTGCGCGACGCACTCGATGCGGCGCTCTTGGCGGCGCAGCGCGTCGCTCCCATGGCGGCCCCAGCCGACGTTGTCGCCGCTGGAGTTGCTGGTTCCATCGTGGGGGTCATCGGCGCGTGGCTCGAGATCGAGGACCGCCCCAGCGCCGAAGAGGCGGCCGGCTGGGTCTGGGCGATCGTGGTGCAGCCTCCAGAGGACGGACTGCGCGGCTGACGCTCGGCTGAGGGTCTGCTGCGGAGACGACCCCTCCGTGGCGTAGTCTCGAATCGTGCCTGCTATCCGAGTTCCCCTTCACCTGCGCTGGTCTGACGTCGACGCCTATGGGCATGTCAACAACGGCGCCATCGTGGGCCTGCTCGAGGAGGCTCGCGTGCACGCGTTCTGGCGCGATGAGGATCCCATCCTTCCGCCGCTGACGTCCGCGTCCGACGCGTGGGTGCTGGTCGCCGATGTGCAGGTGAAGTATCGCCGGGTGATCGATCACCGTACCGAGCCGATCGAGGCGGAGGTCTCGATCACCAAGTGCGCTGGCGCGAGCTTTGTGATCGGTTACCGGTTGCTCGTGGATGGCGAAGAGTGCGTGACAGCGAGCACCACCATGGCGCTCGTCGACGGAGCCGCGGGACGACCCATGCGCATGAGCCCCGATCTACGTGCCCGACTGCTCGCTTTCGCCCCGTAGCGAAGGGGCTGTGCAGCGCGCTCCCCGCCGCGTACACTGGAGGGACAACTCCACAGGGGATGATCGGTTTCGACGTGTGTTTGTATCGCAGGGGAAGCGGGCCAAGGATGCTGGGTTATCTTGTGAACGCCCCCAGCAAACTATAGGTGCCGATTCTAAGCGCACCGACTACGCCCTCGCTGCTTAAGCGAGCGCAAGGTAGTCCGTCAGCCTAGGTATGTTCTCGACCTAGTTCCTGGCGTCATCTAGAGAACTTGCTGGTTGCTGGTGTCACAGCGGCAACCGGGACTTGCACTGTGACTGGGCCCATCTCACTTGCTCGCCTGATGCGGGTGAGGGGCCGAGAAATAGCTCTCAGGCTGCGCCCGGAGAAGCCCTGCTTTTGAACATGCGGACGCGGGTTCGATTCCCGCCATCTCCACTCATCCCTGTTTGTTGACGTCAAAGGCCGCCGCACCCGGTTCGGGTGGGCGGCCTTTTTCGTGTGCCGCGGCTGTCTAGGTCTGGCGGCGTTGTGCGGCGGCCGCTGCCAGGGCGAGCAGAAGCAGGAGCAGCGTCGTGCCGCCGCCGATCCAGACCCAGGCGGGGATGCCTGACGATGAGTCATCGCCGGTGGGTTCCGTGGTCTCTGTTGGGCTGGGGCTCGGTGTGGCGGAAGGCGTCGGGCTGGGGCTTGCGGTGGCGACCGTCGTTGGCTCGACGGTGAGGATGGCGGCGTCGCTGGTGGCCGTTCCTTGATCGTTGGTGGCCACCGCGCGGTAGTGGTTGCCATCGACCTCTTCGGAGGCTGTCAGGGTCAGGCTCGATCCCGTCTCACCAGCGACATCGGTCCATGTGAGGCCGCTGTCGGTGGACACTTGCCATCGGATGTCGGGGGTGGGGTCGCCGTCGGCTTGGACCGTCAGCGTGAAGGAGTCGCCCGCGTTCGCGGTGGCGTCGCTGGGGTGAAGGGTGATGGCAGGGGCCTGGCCGACGCTCGCCTGGCCGACGCTCGCCTGGCCGACGAATGCGGCACGACCGCTGGTGGTGCCGCCGCTCCCGCTACTGCCGGTGTCGCTGTCGGTTCCCGTAGTGGGCGCTGCCGCGATGTACGTGAACGCCGGGGTCAGGGTCAGTGCGGGCTTGGCAGCGCCGTCGTAGGTGTACTGGATGGTGATGGTCGCTGGGCCGGCGGCGCCGGCGGGTGTGGTGACGAGGGCACGGGTCTCGCTGAGCCGTTGCAGGTTGGTGCCGGGCACGCCATCGAAAGCGATGCCGGTGACGGTGGTCGTCCCCCCGATGCGTGTGGGCGTCGTCACGACTCCCGCGGCGGCTCCGTTGCCGAGTTGTCCGGTGTCGTCGCGGCCCCAGGTCCACAGGTTGCCGTCAGCATCGAGAGCGAGCGAGTACCAGTCGCCGCCTTCCAGGGCGGTGAAACTGGTGCCGGTGGTGATCTGTGTGGGCGTCGTGACGTCTCCGGTGGCGGCGCCGTTGCCGAGTTCTCCGGAATCGTCGCTGCCCCAGGTCCACAGGTTGCCATCGGCGTCCAGGGCGAGCGAGTGCACCCTGCCGCCTTTCAGGTTGGTGAAACTGGTGCCGGAGGTGATCTGTGTGGGCGTCGTGACGTCTCCGGTGGCGGCGCCGTTGCCGAGCTGCCCGTGGCCATCGTTGCCCCACGTCCAGAGGTCGCCGTCGGCGTCCAGGGCTAGCGAGTACACGCCGCCGCCCGCAATGGCGGTAAAGGTTGTTCCCGTGGCGATCTGTGTGGGCGTGGTGACGGTTCCATGGGCGGTGCCGTTGCCGAGCTGGCCCACAACGTTGTGGCCCCACGTCCAGAGATTGCCGCCAGCGTCGAGCGCGAGCGAGTGGTAGTACCCGGTCGCGATGGCGGTGAAGCTGGTGCCGGTGGTGATCTGTGTGGGCGTCGTGACGTATCCCGCGATGGCACCGTTGCCGACCTGCCCAAACTCGTCGAGACCCCACGCCCAGAGATTGCCGCCAGCGTCGAGCGCGAGCGAGTGGTAGTACCCGGTCGCGATGGCGGTGAAGGTGGTGCCGGTGGTGATCTGGGTGGGTGTGATGACGTCGGCGGTGGTGGTGCCGTTGCCGAGCTGTCCAAACGGGTCGGCGCCCCACGTCCAGAGATTGCCGCCAGCGTCGAGCGCGAGCGAATGGTAGTCCCCTGTCGCGATGGCGGTGAAACTGGTGCCGATGGTGATCTGGGTGGGTGTGATGACGTCGCCGGTGGTGGCGCCGTTGCCGACCTGCCCGAGGTTGTCTCTGCCCCAGCCCCACAGGTTGCCGTACGCGTCAACTGCGAGCGAGTGCTTTGAGCCAGCGGCGCTCGCGGTGAAACTGGTGCCGGTGGTGAGTCTCGTGGGCGCGGTGACGTCGCCGGTGGTGGAACCGTTGCCGACCTGTCCGTATTCGCTGTCGCCCCAGGTCCACAGGTAGCCGTCGGCATCAAGCGCGAGCGAGTGCTTGTAGCCAGCGGCGACGGCGGTGTACCTGGTGCCGGTGGTGATCTGCGCGGGTGCGGTGACAATGCCGGTGGTGGCGCCGTTGCCGAGCACGCCGTCGTGGTAGCGCCCCCAGGTCCAGAGGTCGCCGTCAGCGTCCAGCGCGACCGAGTGGTAGTACCCGGTCGCGATGGCGGTGTACCTGGTACCGGTGGTGATCTGCGCGGGTACGGTGACAGTGCCTGTGGCAGCGCCGTTGCCGAGCACGCCGAGAAAGTCGTAGCCCCACGACCAAAGATTGCCGTCGGCGTCCACGGCAACGGAGTGGTCGCGGCTAGCGGCAACGGCGGTGAAGGTGGTGCCGGCGGTGATCTGCGCGGGCGCCACGATAACGCCGGTCGGCGCGCCGTTACCGAGCTGCCCATGGTCCTCGAATCCCCACGTCCAGAGGTTGCCGTCAGCGTCCACCGCAAGCGAGTGCACGTAGCCACCGGCGATGGCGGTGAAGCGGGTGCCGAGCGTCAGGCGCGTGGGCGTGCTGACGGCTCCGGTGGTGGCGCCGTTACCGACCTGCCCGAAGTGGTCGGCGCCCCACGTCCAGAGATTGCCGCCCGCGTCGAGCGCGAGCGAGTGGTAGTACCCGGTCGCGATGGCGGTGAAGGTGGTGCCGGTGGTGATCTGGGTGGGCGTAGTCACGTCCCCCGTGGCGGCGCCGTTGCCGAGCTGCGCGTAACTGTCGTTGCCCCACGCCCAGAGGTTGCCGTCAGCATCGAGTGCGAGCGAGTGCGATATGCCTGCAGCCACGGCGGTGAAGGTAGTGCCCGTGGTGACCTGTGTCGGCGTCGCCACGTTGCCGGTGGTCGCGCCGTTGCCAATCTGCCCGGAAGCGTCGGAGCCCCAAGCCCACACGTTGCCGTCGGCATCGACGGCAAGCGAGTGGAGGTATCCAGCGGAAACCTGGAGGAAGGAGTCTGCGCCCGGAACCGGCACCGTCACCGTCGTGCCGCCTGTGACAGGCCCGCTGTCGGGAGTGGGAAAGGCGGCAGCGGAGGGTGCCCCGAATACCAAGACCGCCCCGAGCGCCGGTACGGTGACGAAGACCCTCAACAGCCGTGTGACGCTAGCGCGTCCACCGAGTGGTTTCAACGAGTCGGTGTCGCTCAGCGCGCCCCTGCGCAAAGCCATGTGGTGGTCCTCAGCTGGTCGGGGAGCTCGGCCCTGGCGGTCGGCCCCCCGCACAAGAAACCTACCACCCCGACGTTCCTTCTGGACCTCGACCGGCACGGACATTCCCGGACGATAGCAGGGACGATAGTCCTGGTCGCGCGAGAGTGAGGCCTGCTAGCGCGTGTCGACCAGTTGGGGAGGGTTAGCGTGGGTGGCATGGAACTTCGTAGGCTCGGCCCGAGCAGACTCAAGGCATCCGTCGTCGGCCTCGGCTGCAACAACTTTGGGCGCACAGGGACGGCAACGGTGACCCAGGAGGGCACCACCGCCGTGCTCCATGCCGCTCTCGACGCCGGGGTGACATTCTTTGATACCGCCGATATCTACGGCGGCTGGGGCACGAGCGAGAGGCTCATGGCGGAGGTGCTGCGGACGCGGCGCGATGAGGCCGTGATCGCCACCAAGTTCGGGTACAGGGACGTGGAGACGCCCCTCGACGAGCGGGGATCCAAAGGCTCGCGGCCGTACCTCAGAGCGGCAGCGGAGGCGTCGCTAGCGCGCCTTGGAGTCGATCACATCGACCTCTTCCAGCTACACCAGCCGGACCCCGTGGTGCCGATCGAGGAGACGCTATCGGCCCTCGCTGAACTTGTAGAGGAAGGCAAGATTCGCGCCTACGGTCACTCTCAGTTCACTGCCGAGCAACTGCGCACGGCCGATGCCGCCGCCGTCGAGCTCGCCGTAGCCCCCTTCGCGACCAGCCAGGACGAGCTCAGCCTGACGGCACGAGCAGTGGAGACAGACGGAAGGCTCGACGCTGCGGCGCACGCGGGGATGGCCTTCCTGCCGTTCTTCCCGCTCGCCAACGGCCTGTTCACTGGCAAGTTCACGCGCACCGAACGCCCACAGGGAACGCGCATCGCCCAGACCAGGCCGCACATCGCCGACGACGCTGACTGGGACGCTATGGAGGCCTACCAGGCGCTGTGCGACGGGTGGGGGATCACGATGCTGCAGGCGACGATCGGCTGGTTCCTCGCCAAGCCGGTGGTCGGCTCCGTCATTGCGGGCGCGACGACGCCGGAGCAGGTCACATCGAACGCCGCCGCAGCGTCGGCGTGGTCTCCCACGGCCGACGACATCGCGGCGATCGACGCACTGTTCCCTGCGGACTGACTCCCCGAAGGGTCAGGCGAGGCCGTGCCTGACCAGGCTGTCCTTCTCTTGCGACTTGAACAGGTTGAAGCGCGGCAGGAACTTGTCCCAGTCGATGATGTGTGAGTCGATCTCTGGCCCGTCAATGCACGCATGCTTGCGCACTGGCTTGCCCTCGAGTTCCACCGGCACCATGCAGGCGCCACACATGCCAGTGGCGTCCACCATGATCGAGTTGAGGCTCGCGACGCACTTCACGCCGTAAGGCTTGCTGAGGTCGCTGACCGCGCGCATCATGAACGGGGGTCCGATGGTGACGATCTCCGCCAGTTCCCGCCCCTTGCTGGTCTTGTTGTCCTCGAGCATCTCTTCAAGTGGCCCAGTGACGAATCCCTTGTAGCCAACCGTTCCGTCGTTGGTGGCGTAGACGACGTCGATGAGCTCGCCGTACTTCGCCTCGAGCTCGGTGACACGTTCGCCCTCGCCGGTCCAGAACATGAGGTTCTCGCTGCGGAAGCCCGCGATGAGCGTCACGTGGTTGCCCAACTCCAGGTGTGCTCGCGCGATGGGGTAGACGGGTGGAAGGCCGAGGCCTCCAGCCGTAAACACCACGGTCTTGTCCTTCGGGTGGCGCTCGACGTGACTCGGCAGGCCGAGGGGACCGGCGATGCCCGCGAAGGCCTCGCCCACCTCCATCTTGTTCATGAGGATGCTTGACGTGCCCATCGCCTGGACAACCAGGCAGATGGTGCCGGCCTTCGCGTCCCAGTCGGCGAGCGTGAGCGGAATGAGTTCGCCGCCGTCCCAGGGCAGCACGCGCACAAACTGGCCCGCCTTGGCAGCGTCGGCGACGACAGGGGCGCGAACGGTGAACTCCACGATGCCGTCGCTCAGCACGCGCTTGGCCACGATGGTCGAGGCCGTCAGGCTGCGCTCCGTATAGGAGCCAGCCTTGGCCACCATGTCGCCCACGTGCTCGGTTGGCACCTCGAGCCCGCCCAGGATCTCCCTGGCCGCGCTCTGCCCGTCGCCTGCGGCGTTGACCGCCGTCGAGCCTCCTCGAGCGGCGTCTCCGCCCGTGTAGATGCCCTCAAGCGTGGTCTGCTGCGAGCCGTCGGTCTTGAGCACGATCGTGCCCCACTTGGACGTCTCGAGCCGAGGCTCCGAGTCCTTGATAATGGGATTCGAGGCGTTGCCAAGAGCCATGATGACCAGGTCGGCCTTGATGGTCTCCGACTGGCCCGTGCTGATGGGCGCCCGCCTACCGGAGGCATCGGGCTCGCCCAACTCCATCTGGTCGACAACCGCGGCCTTCACAAAGCCGGTGTCGTCGCCGATGAATTCCGTGGGAGCAGCCAGTGGCTTGAGGGCGATGCCTTCTTCGAGCGCGTGGTGGAGTTCCTCCACGCGCGCGGGCATCTCGGGGCGTCCACGGCGGTAGACGATCGTGACGTTGCCGCCAAGGCGCCGCGAAGTGCGCGCGGCATCCATGGCGGTGTTGCCGCCACCGATGATGAGAATCTCCTTGCCCTTGACGTCGGGCAGTGGGGTCTCGAACTCCTCCTTGAGGCCCTGCATGAGGTTGACACGCGTGAGGAACTCATTGGCGGACATGACGTTCAGCAGGTGCTCGCCTGGAACATTCATGAAGCGGGGCAGGCCCGCCCCTGTGCCGACGAAGATCTTCCAGAAGCCGGCGTCGCGAAGGTCCTGGAGCGTGGCCGTCTTGCCGACCACAAAGTTCAGCACGAACTTGCCGCCCAGCAGGCGGATCTTCTCCACGACGTCGTCGATGAGGTTGTTGGGAAGACGGAACTCGGGGATGCCATACCGGAGCACGCCGCCAAGTTCGTGGAACGCCTCGAACACGGTGACGGGGTAGCCCTCCACGGCCAGCAGGTAGGCGTTGATGAGGCCGGACGGACCCGAGCCGACGATCGCGATGGGCGGCTTGGTGTCTTGCTTCCACGGGTCTGCCACGTCTGCGAACCGCTCTTGGTTGGCGTCGGGGTAGAGCAGCTTCTCTCGCTGCGGCAGGAAGAACTCGATCTGGCCGATCGACATGGGCACCTTGAGGAGGCAGGCGCCTTGGCACTGCAGTTCTTGCGGACACACACGCCCTGTGACGTCTGGCAGGGGGTTCGCGGCCTGAATCAGCTCGAGAGCCCCGCGGAAGTCGCCGTTGCCGATGAGGTTGATCATCTCGGGGATGTGGATGCGGACGGGGCAGCCGCCAATGCGCTCGTCGGTGCCCTTCTTGAGGGCGCCCAATTCGCAGGGGCGCTCCTCGCACTGCTTGTCGCGCAGCACCTCAAGCCATACGAGCAGGTCCACCTCGCGGGCGGTCAGGCCCGTGTCCATGTAGCCGAGGTAACCCTTGTTGACGAGCTCGAAGTCCTCGGCACGGACCTCTGGTTCCCTGATGTACGGCGGAATGGCCACGTGCGCCGGCCACGTCGCGGAGAAGCCCTTGAGCATGGGATAGCGGTCAGACAGGACGCGATCGACTGCGCGGATGAAGGAGCGCTTCTTGCCCACGGGAAGGTTCCAGATGAACTTCATGAGCACCGTGCTCGCGTCGCCTTCGCTCTTGAGCAGTCCCCACAGGGTCTCCATGAACTCGTCGCTCAGCTCTGGCTGCTGGAACTCCCACGCGGCGGCGGCGATGCCGTCCTCGATGAACATGTCCCTGAAGGACGCCGGGTCTTCCACGAGCCGACGCTTGAGCAGGTCGAGTTGTTGCTTGAAACTCGCGACGCCAGCGGAACCCTCGAGGTCTTCGACCTCGTCGGCGGTGGCCTCCAGCGACTCCTTGGCGCCCAGGTAGCGACGCACGTCATCGTGAGGCGAGCTTGCGCTCTTCGCGGTGTCGTCGACGATGCTCATTTGATGATCTCCGCGTCACAGGAGGCTTTCACCCTGTTGATCCGCTTCTGGAGCTCTGGAGTCAGCTGCACCGAATCCAGCGCGCCAGGGACCATGGTGGCGATCGTGCGGGACTCGCCGTCGATGATCGCGGTCTTCTTCTCGAAGAACTGCGGGAGTTCCTGGTAGCAGGTTCCACAGTCGTTGCACTTCACCTCGTCTGCCGGGTCCAGGTAGACGGGCCCAGTGCCTTCCTCAGCGACCTCAGCGCACGAGGGCGCTGGCGCCGTCGCGACGGCCCCTGGACGGGCCGTCTGGAGCGGGACCGTGGCGCGACCGCCAGCCGGCGCCTTGCTCGATGCCGCGAGGGCCGACATCGCGGAGGCGATGTCGTCGAGCGAGCTTTCGCGCAATTGGAGGACCTCCTCGTATTGCGCCTTGAGGGCATCGACCTCCTTGCGGTGATCGCCGGTGAGTTGGTCCTCGTGCTGGCCCGCCAGGTATTGCAGCGTCTGCCAGAAGCGCTGGCGTTCCTCGACCAAGTCCACAATCGACTGCGAACACGCCACCTTGATGAGTCGCTTGTCTGCGTCGGTCGCGTACACAAAGGGCACGTGGCCCTCGCGATCGGCGGCGCTCAACTCGACGTACTCGGCGATCGGCACTGCGGCCGCGTCGTCGTCGGCGGGGAGCCGGTGGAACTGCTTCTTGAAGCGCACCTCGCCCAGCGCAAACTCGGCGGGTGTGAGCGGAGTGTTCATCAGTTCGAGCTGACCGCCCTCGCCGATGTACTCGAGGGTGCTCGTGGTCCACGGCTTGCTCACGTCGGGGTTTCCGTCGAGGCTGAACCGCTCGCGCAGGCTTGAGCCCTTGCGGGGGTCGTGCACAAACAGTGGGCTCATCCTGCTCTCGACCGCGAGTTGCGACCGGGCGTTGGAGAGGTCTTCAGCGATGCCGTTCTCGGTGCCACACGGGGTGTAGATGTCCATCACAGCGGCGCCCGATTGGTACGCGAGCATCTGCATGGACGTCGTGAGGAAGTGGCTGTGCATGGCCGTCGAGGTGGCGCTCGCGAACACGCCAGGGTGGAACGACGCGAGCAGCGCCAGATCCTTGCGGCCCTCAAGCTTGCCTTCGTGTGCCTTGCCGAAGCGTGCGAGGTCGGCGTCCTGGCCGATGAAGCTGGCCGTGGATGCCTGGCCACCAGTGTTCGAGTAGGCGCCGGTGTTGAGCACGAGCATCTTGACGGGGGTACCGCTTGCGAGCACACGAGACATCGCGCCGAAGCCGATGTCGTAGCTGGCTCCGTCACCGCCGATCGTGAGGACGTTCGGCATGAGCTTGCGCTCTTGCTCGGTGAAGCCGCGCCACGACAGCATCTGCAGTTCCTTGTCGTGAACATCGGGGTCGTAGGCGTCTTCCAGTTCGAGTCGTGCCTGACGGACGGCCTTGACTTCGCCGACTTGCTGCGTGGAGATTCCCTCGTAGATGCCGGAGGCGAGTGGCTGGGCGTCTTGGAACAGGCTGTTGACCCACGGGTCGAGGTAGGGAGTGAACGGCATGGTCGACGCGTATACAGAGCTACATCCCGTCGAGTTCGCGACCACCGTGGGGGCTGGGCCGCCGCCCGTGGGGCCAGCTTCTGACAGGTACAGGGCACGGTCCAGATCGACCAGCACGCGGCCGATGCGATCGCGCCGTTCCTTGTCCGCCTTGGCGAGGCCGTCGCGCTTGGCTTCCAACTGCGCGATGAGCTCCTCGAGTTCTTCCACGTACGCGGACCTGCGCTCGTCACCGAGCGCGCGGCTCATGGACGTCACGAGCCGGATGGCCGTGACCTCGCCACAACCGCGGCATGCGCCGTGGCCGCCAGTGGTCGCGTAGTAGTTGGTGTGGTCAAGCAGCATGCGCTTGATGTCGCCATCGGGGCTCGTGGAGCCCTCGGTGAAGCGTTTGGGGGTATTGGGAAGCTTGGTCATCACCTCGAAGCGCTCTTCGAGCGTGGCCAGCACGTCCGCGTTCTGGTCGACGGCCGTGAGCGCGCCGGCGCCACAGACGTCGACGCACTGGAGGCAGCCGGTGCACTTCCACGGGTCGACCACGGCGGAGAACAGTCCGCCGGTACCGGGGACCTCCTTCTCCATCGAGTCGAAGAACGGCCGCGTGCGTGCCACGGGGAATGTGGCGACGCTTGCCACCAGTGCATCCAGGTGCCCGCGAGCAGGCTTCGCGACGTCGAGGCCCTTCACGGCCTCGGCGACCACCTCGGCAAACGAGCGGTCCGTCTTGTCTTGGCGGTAGAGCTCGCGGACGCGTTCGGCGAGCGGGTACACCTGAGCCCGAAGAGTGTCTCGCTGGCGCTCGGTCGCGTCGATGCTCGCGATGCCAGTGAGCAACAGGTCGTGGATCTCATGAACGGTGTTGGGGATGGCGACGTCCGGGCACACCATGGCGCAGTCGAGACAGCCAGTGCAAGAGGAGGGGTCAAAGACCGGCGCGACGCGTCGGAACAGCCCCTTGTCCTTGGAGGCGCCGGTGCCGACAGGCATGAACATGCCAGTGCCGGGCAACACGGGGGACTCACCGATGGTGCCCTCGCGGAACGGGCGCGCCATGAGGTCCTCGTAGTAGGCGGGGTCGAACAGGTTGCTTGCGCGCGGCTCCGTTGCGGTGGGGCACATCGACGCCGACAGTGCGCTGGTGAGGACCAGAGGCGCGGCGTGGCCCTTCTCGCGTTCGGCGAGCTCCGGAGCGTTGTAGTCCACCGCCACTGTCGCGGCAATGCCGTCCTTGATGACCGACATGTTGCCCTCGATGACGGCATCGCCCTTGCCGCCAAACTTCTTGACGATCTGCGCGCGCACCTTCTCAAGGATGGCCTCTTCTGAGGCGCCGGAGGAGACTCGGTCCACGTGACCCGCGACTGCACCGATGAACGCGATGCCCATCATGCGGGTCTCGAGCTCTGGCGTGGGCGCGTGCTTCTTGGCCACGGTGAAAGCGTCGACCACAAGGAAGTTGATGTGCTTGTCGCGAATGGTGCGGCGCGCATACGAGGGCATGCTGAGCCACACGTCCTCTGCCGCGAGGTCGGACTGCAGGATGAAGGTGCCGCCGTCGATCAGGCCCTTGAGTGGGTTGGTGTGCACGAAGGCCTGGTGGTCGGGCGAGATGACCACCTCGACGTCTTCGAGTTCCGCATTGGTGAACAGCACGGGCTCTGGGCTGAGCGTGATGTAGTAGTTGGTGGGCGCCCCGGACTTCTCAGAGCCGTACTTGGGCGCGGACTTGGAGTGCATGTCGAGCACGCCAGCGAGGATGTCCGTGAGCAGTTTGCCCGTCGCGACGGTGCCGTACCCTCCCACCGAGTGGAAGCGGATGCGCAAGGCGGACTCGGGAAGCAGGCCAGCGGGGTTCGGTTCCGTCTGGAGAGCCATGGCCTCCGTCTCGGGGTACGCCTCGCGGAGCCTGTCTTCCAGGCTCGCGAGCGACGGCGCCGAGTCCTTGCCAAAGAACTGGGAACCCAAGTAGATCAACGGGGCGTTCTTGCCGTCCGCCATGTGCCTGAACGCGGCAATGAGGTGACGCGGCTGTACGTCGTGCCCGCCGAGGCCAAAGATCGCCGTGGTGAGAGAAGGCGTCTGCGCTAGCGCGGGAATCCCGGCGTACTGCTGACGGTCGGCGTTGGCGCGAGCCTTGAACAGCGACTGGGTGACGGCGCGCGTGAGCGCTGTCTCGTCGGAGCGCTCCAGGACGGTGACGACCTTGGCTGACTTCAGCGCCTCGACCAGTTCTGCTTCCGGGAAGGGCTGGAGTGCCTTGACCGAGACGACGCCCACCTTGAGTCCCTGTGCGCGCAAGTGCGGCAACACGGCGCGGACGTCGTCGGTGATGGAGCCGAGGCCCACCATGACGTAGTCGGCGTCCTCACAGTCGTAGGCCATCACGGGGGAGTAGGCACGGCCCGTGAGGTCGGCGTACTCGTCCATCGCCTGGCGAATGAGCGCCGGTACGGAACTCGCGAAGTGGGTGCGGTGGTCGACGGCGCCCGCCTGAAAGTCCGGTTGGTTCTGGACAGTGCCCGTCACTCCCGGGTTGTGGAGGTCCACCAGGGAGGGAACCAGTTGGCGGGTGCCCTTCTCGTCGGCGTTGACCCACTGGCGGCGCCACTGGGCGTGAAGGTCTCCGGGAATCCAGGCAAGAGTGGCGTCGACGAGGTCGCCAGCGTAGTCGGGCTCGATGGCATCGGCGGAGGCGTCGAGGTGCTCGCGCAGTGCCGCGAGCGCTTCGTCCGTGAACGCGTCGGCGTGCCTGTTCAGGTACTCGTTCAGCTGGAACACGCGGCCCTTGGCGCCGAACAGCATCTCTTGAGCCACCGTGGGGGCCTTGATGCGGCCGGAAGGGTCTCCCAAGTAGTCCTTGAGCAGTTCAGGCTCCGGCAGCAGGGCCTCGCTCATGACGTGGCTCGTGGCGAATCCGTCCATGGCGTTGGCGACGGGGATGAGAGACAGGGCCGACGCGCGGTAAGAGATCGCGGCGAGGTCGGCGGCTTCCTGGGGGTTGGACCCAAACAGGATCGTGTAGCCGGAGGGAAGCAGGGCGTAGACGTCGTCGTGGCCAGCCATGACGTTGAGGGAGTGCTTGGACACCACGCGCGCGGCGACCTGCAACACGAAGCCGCCGATCTTCTTGCCGACAGTGACGTAGTGCGACTCCATCGCGTACAGAATGCCCTGGCTCGAGGAGGCGTTCGAGATGTACTCGCCGCCGGTGAGCGCTGCGCCGAGCGCGCCGCTCTGGGCGGAGTGCTCGCCCTCCGTCTCCACAAAGAAGGGGTGCTTGCCCCACACATTCAGTTGGCCCTCGGCCCGCGCCTGCTCAAAGAGCTCTGCGATCTCGGTGGACGGCGTGATGGGGTATCCGATGACCCCGCCGCACACATGCTTCATGACGTGCGCGACAGCGCCGTTTCCATTGATGACGGCCTGCAGGCCGGGGTACTTGGGCAACTGTGAAGTCATGATCACGCCTGTTCGGTCCTCGTCGCACGAAGCGAACATGTACCGATCGCTCGGAGAGTCGGGCGGGGCCGACCCTCCCGCGACACCCCATTTGTGGTGGGATTCTCAGAAGGCGGTCCGAGGCCTGCTTCGTTGCGATCCTCACGTCCGCATGGAACACCTTCAGGCTAGGTTGCGTGTACCCAAAACACCGTGCCATTGGTCCCACGACCTAGGACCTGGTCCGGGGTGGACGGACGCGCTAGCCGCGTCCCAAAGAGACCCGCTCAGGGCAGTCGAAAGGGTCGCGCGCCGCGAGGCCCACACGGTTGAGGTAGCGAACGACGATCCCGTAGGACTCCATCAACGAGGTCTCCGTGTACGCCAAGCCAAGATGGGCGCACTCTTCGCGCACGATTTCGCGGGTGCGGATCAGGTGGGGGCGAGCCATGTTCGGGAAAAGGTGGTGTTCGATCTGGAAATTCAGTCCGCCCATGAGGATCGACATGGGCCAGCCGCCGCGAATGTTGCGGCTGGTCAGCACCTGCTTGGACAGGAAGTCCATCTTGGTGCCCTCTGGCACGATCATCATGCCCTTGTGGTTGGGCGCAAACGATGCTCCCATGTAGACACCGAACACGGCCATCTGCACGCCTAGGAACGCGAACGCCATGCCGAGCGGCAGGAACAAGAACAGCGGTACCAGGTACAGGCCGAAGTGCAACGCGATCCCTGGCAGTTCCGTCCACTTCTGGCGTCTGCTGCCCTGCTGGACGAGCGAGGCCACCGAGCGGTAGTGCAAGTTGATGCCCTCGAGCGTGAGGATCGGGAAGAAGATCCAGCCTTGACGCTTGACGATCGCACGGACGAGGCCCTTCGAGCGCGAGGCGTCCTCCTCCACGAACATGATGGTGTCGCTCGCGATGTCGGGGTCCTTGCCCCTTTGGTTGGGGTTGGCGTGGTGGCGCGAGTGCTTGTTCATCCACCACTGGTGGCTGATTCCCACGACCACGGTGCTGAGGAAGCGCCCCAAGCGGTCGTTTGCCGGACCGGAGGCAAAGATGGCACGGTGGGACGCCTCGTGCCCCATGAACGCCACTTGCGTGAACACCACCGCGAGCGCGAAGGCCATCAACAACTGGAACCACGAGTCGCCCAGCAGCGCCATGCCTGTGATTACGCCGCCGAACGCGAGGAGCAACACGGCGCCGTACAGCGAGTAGAAGAGGTAGGAGCGGGCCAAGAGGCCCGTCTCACGCACGGTGGACGCCAACTCGGTGAAGGAGCGCGTGATGTGGTTCACGTGCGCCTCAGGCGTCGGTGCGGGCGTGCTGGGGGACATAGGTCGGGACGTGGAAGTCATGCCTCTCCTGGGGGTGTTGCGGCGGCTTGCCACCTGCGGTCGGGACTCACGCACGCGGCGCGACTACGTTCACCCTACGCGACCGTAGGTTTCACGTCACTGGTCTTCAGCAAATTCCCCTCCTGTGGGGGAGACGTGCGTCCAGGTAGTCTCATCCGGTGCTGATTGCCGCTTCCGCCACCCTCGTGGGGCTCGCCGCGCTTGCGTGGAGCGCGGACCGGTTTGTGGAGGGGGCCGCGGCCGTGGCCCGCTACTTGGGCATGGCGCCGCTGCTGGTGGGCATGCTCATCATCGGCTTTGGCACGTCCGCGCCAGAACTCGTGGTGTCGGCGTTCGCCGCCGCTGGAGGCGCCCCAGAGATAGCGTTCGGCAATGCCCTGGGATCGAACATCGCCAACATCGGCCTCATTCTGGGTGTGACCGCTCTTCTCAGCCCCGTGTTGGTGCACAAAGGCGTCCTGCGCAAGGAAATGCCGGTGCTGCTCGGCGTGACCGCACTCGCGGCAGCCCTCATGCTCGACAAGGAACTGTCGAGGGTCGATGCCGTGGTGTTGGTGGTCCTGCTGCTGGCGCTCATCGCGTGGTCGATTCGGCAATCCCGGTCGGCTCCTGACGACGCTCTTGCGGGCGATGTCGAGGCGGAAGTGGTCGCGCACCACCTGAGCCGTCGCGCCGCGTGGACGTGGCTGGTCGCGGGGCTGTTCCTGCTCGTGATCTCTTCGAGGGTGCTTGTGTGGGGCGCCGTGGGAATCGCGGAGCGGCTCGGGTGGTCTGACCTCATCATTGGCCTCACCGTGGTCGCCATCGGCACCTCAGCACCCGAACTCGCGTCGTCGATTGCGGCGGCGCGAAAGGGTGAGAACGATCTCGCACTCGGCAACATCATCGGGTCGAATCTCTTCAACACCCTCGGCGTGATCGGGCTCGCGGGACTGATCGCCCCGGCCGCCGTGTCGCCGGAGCTCATCACGAGGGACTTGCCAGTGGTGTTCGGCCTCACGGCAGCCCTCGTCGTCTTCGCGGTGTGGCCGCTTGCCAGAGGGCGAGTGTCGCGCATCGAGGCCGGGCTGCTGCTGCTCGCCTTCTGTGGCTACATGGGTGCGCTGTTGGTGTTTGCCTAGCGTTCATGTGGGCTCGCTACCATGCGAGAAAACCGTCTGCAGGAGGACCAAGTGACCGATGCTCAGGCCAAGCCCAGTGCCATGTTTGTCTGCGTGCACAACGCCGGCCGCTCTCAGATGGCGGCTGGCTACTTGCGCCACCTGTCTGCAGGTGCGGTGGAGGTCCGCTCGGCGGGTTCGATGCCGGCGGATGAGATCAACCCGGCCGCCGTCGAGGCCATGCTGGAGGAAGGCATCGACATTCGCGCCGAGAAGCCGAAGGTGCTGACAGCAGAAGCGGTGCAAGCTTCCGACGTGGTCATCACGATGGGTTGCGGGGACGCGTGCCCGTACTACCCAGGCAAGCGCTACGAGGACTGGAAACTCGACGATCCTGCCGGCCAAGGGGTCGACGCCGTGCGTCCCATTCGCGACGAAATCCGTCGCCGGGTCGAGGCCCTGCTGGCGGAGTGGGGTATCGCACCCGCGTCGTGATCCGTGGCCGCCCTCGGGCTACTCTGGCGCCATGCCTTCAGACGCAACGGCCCTCGCACTGAGAGGCCTGCGAAAGCGCTTCGGAAAGACGCAAGCGGTCGACGGCATCGACCTCGACATTCCTGCGGGTTCGTTCTACGGGATGCTCGGTCCCAACGGAGCGGGCAAGACCACCACGCTGTCCATCGCGACGGGGCTGCTCACGCCCGACGCCGGGCAGGTGTTCGTTCACGGGGTGGACCTATGGCAACACCCGGAACAGGCCAAACCGATGCTGGGGGTGCTGCCAGACGGTCTGCGCACCTTCGACCGGCTCACCGGTGGCGAACTGATCTCCTACGCGGGTGTGCTGCGAGGGCTTGACCCAGAGGTGGTGCGCTCCCGCCGAGACGACCTGCTGGCGGCTCTCGATCTCGGCACCGCCGCAGGAACGCTCGTCGCCGACTTCTCAGCAGGCATGGCCAAGAAGGTGGGGCTCGCTTGTGCGCTGGTCCACGCGCCCAAGGTGCTCGTGCTCGACGAGCCCTTCGAGGCAGTTGACCCCGTGTCGGGAGCCGCCATCCGATCCATCCTTCAGGCGTTTGTGAACTCAGGGGGCACCGTCGTCATGTCCTCCCATGTGATGGCACTTGTCGAGCGGTTGTGCGACCGGGTGGCGATCGTGGGCGCCGGCCGCATTCTCGCTGAGGGAGCGTTGAACGACGTGCGCGGTGCTGGGGACCTGGAGGCACGGTTTGTGCAATTGGTGGGAGACGTCGGCGAGCAAAGGGACTTGTGGTGGTTGCGACAATCCTGAGCCTCAGGTGGCGCACGATGCGCCACCAGTTCCGCCGCGATTGGTGGAGGCTGCTGTTCGTGGCGGCGGGTGCCATCTGGTCGGTGTCCGTCATCCCTTCGCTCCTGGTCGCAAGTCATGTGCTGAGCACGAGGCCGTATGACGTCAAGGAGGACGCGCTCGTGGCGGTCGGAACCGTCATTGCGTTGGCGTGGGTCGTCGTGCCGCTCTTGGCGACGGGCGTCGACGACTCGCTCGATCCTGTGCGTTTCGCGCCATGGGGGATTGCGCCACGCCGCCTCATGCCGGGACTCATCGTGGCCGCGTTCACCACTGTTCCCGCCATCTTCTTCGGCATGCTGGCCGGTGTCATGGCCGCGACGTGGCGGGGAGAGTCCCACGGCGGGTGGGTCCTGGCTGTCGCGTTCGTCGGCGCGGCGCTTTCGCTCGCGACATGGGTCGCGTCCGCTAGGCTCGCGACGCTCTGGGCCACGCGATTGTTGGCCACACGGGCCTCCAAGGCGGTGCTCGGTGGGCTCGCTATCGCCGTGGTTGCGCTGATCGCGGTGACGGCCGCTGCGGTGCGCTCTGACGGTCTCGAGTCCTTCCTTGCAGGCGAGGTCGCGACGGCTCTGGACGCGCTCGCACGCACGCCGTGGGCGGCTGGCTTCGCGGCCCCGAGCGCGGTCGCGCTGGGCCAACCGTGGGGCGCCGTGTGGCGACTCGTCATCGTCGCCGCGTGGTTTCTCGCGTTGGTCGCGGCGTGGCGCTCAGCCGTGGAGCACTCACTCGTCAACCCGGTGTCGCGTGGCGGCGGCACGCTGCGCACTCAAGACGGCATCCTCGCCGCGATGGAACGAAAGCTGCCGGGATGGCGCGCCACAGCAACCACTCGAGTCGTTCTCGCCCGCTCCGTCAGGTCGTGGCGGATCGATCCGAGGTATGTGTCCCAGGTTGTCGGCGCCGTGGCCATGCCCACGATCATGGGCGGTATCGCCGTGGCCGCGCTGGGCTCGCGTGGGCCGTGGCTCTTTGCCTTGCCCATCTTTCTCGCCGTGACGATCGGTTGGGGCAGGCACAACGACCTGGCTTACGACGCCTCGGCCGTGTGGCTCGACATCGTGTCCGACGTGCGCGGGGCGGACGTCATGAGGGGTCGGCTCCTTGCGACGGCGGGGTGGGCGGCGCCAGCAGTGGTGACGATGTGTGTCGCGGCCGCAGCGTTGACTGGCCGGTGGGCGGTACTGCCCGCCGTCACGCTGGCCGCGCTCGGCGCGCTGGGTGTTGGCCTCGGTATCGCCGCAGTCTCGTCCGTGCTGTTGCCATACCGGGTTCCCGCTCCTGGCGAGAGCCCTTTTGGCGCGGAGACAGGCACCATCGGGGCGAGCCTCGGCGCCCAAGTTGCGTCGTCACTCGCGACGGGCGTGGCCGTGCCGATTGTGGTGTCACCCTTGTTGGCCGCGTTTGTATGGGGCGGTGTGTGGTGGCTCGTGGCCGCGGTGGCAGGTGCGGCGTGCGGCGTCGGCGGTGCCTGGGGTGGCACGCGCGCCGCTGGGGCGCTCTACGAAAGGCGCCAGGGCAGGCTGATCGGCATGTTCTCCTAGGACGACACGCGGGCCGCACGCCTTACGATGGTGTCATGAGTGAGACCACTGACGCCCCCACCACTGGCGGCTCCCTGTCGACCATCGAGCGCACCTCCGAGCGCGAGCTCGTGGAGCCTGGCGATGCCGAGCGCTTTTCGCACTACGTGCGCAAGGAGAAGATTCTCGAATCAGCCATGACGGGCGAGCCGGTGATCGCTCTGTGCGGCAAGGTGTGGACTCCTGGCCGCGACCCCAAGCGGTTCCCCGTGTGCCCGGCGTGCAAGGAGATCCTCGACGCGACGTACGGCTCGAACGAACCCTCCGACGACTGACACGCGACTCCTGCCCAGTGATCGACGCCTCGCGGACTTACCCTGTTGGGGTGTCCACACAGCAGCAAGGCGTCACCGACGTCGTCGTCGCCACCCGGCTTGACGACGTCTGGGTGACGATCGTGTGGAACGACCCCGTCAACTTGATGTCCTACGTCACACATGTGTTCCAGTCGTACTTCGGCTGGTCGCGCGAGCGCGCACAGGCGAGGATGCAAGAGGTGCATACGGAGGGCAAGTCTGTCGTGTCTTCTGGTGGCCGCGAGAAGATGGAGATCGACGTCCAGGCGATGCATTCCTTCGGCTTGTGGGCCACGATGCAGCGGAGCGGCCAGTGAGGGCGTTCGAGGCGCGCAACGGGGCCGCCGTGGCGGAGTTGGACGCCGAAGAACGCGCCGTGGTGGCACGCGTCATTGCCGACGTGGGTCTGCTGCTCGCCGGAGAGGCCTTCGGGACGCAGCGCGAGCAGGTCGAGACCCCGGAAGAGGAGTTGTTCAGGCATTTGCGGGGTTTCGAGGCGGCGCTCAGCGACCCTGAGGATCCGGCGGTGTTGCGCATCCTGCCCAACGCGGCGCCGGACGACCGCGAGGTCGCCGATGAGTTCCGGCGCCTGACAGAGCCTGACCTGCGCGCCACCAAGGTGGAGCGTCTCAGGGTGATCTGGGAGGCCCTGAACGAGGACGGTCCCGAGTGGGAGGTGCCAGCGGACGAGGCGATGTCAACGGCGGCCGCGCTCACCGATGTGCGGCTGGTGCTCGCCGCAAGGCTTGGCCTCGATACGGACGAGGATGCCGATGTGTTGCATCGCGAAATCGAGATGGCCGAACACGCCATGGAGGCGGGCGTCGAGGGAGCCTCTTCCGTCAACCCAGAGCGAGTGTGGCTCGGCATGCTCTACCAAGCGCTCACCTGGCTTCAGGAGTCATTGATGACCTACGTGATGAGGGACGATGTCTGACGCGCCGATTGGTGTTTTCGACTCTGGAGTGGGCGGACTGACGGTGGCGCGCGCGATCATGGACATGCTGCCGCACGAGTCGATCCACTACGTGGGGGACACCGCTCACGGGCCGTACGGCCCCCTTCCCATCTCTCGGGTGCGCGAGCACGCACTTGCCATCATGGATGCGCTCGTCGAGGACGGCGTGAAGATGCTCGTCATCGCGTGCAACACGGCGTCGGCAGCGGTGCTTCACGACGCGCGCGAACGGTTCTCCCGCGAGCGGGGAGTACCCGTTGTTGAGGTCATCGTTCCTGCAGTGCGGCGGGCGGCAAGCCTCACCAGGTCGGGTCGCGTCGGAGTCATCGGGACGGTCGCCACCATCACGTCAGGCGCGTACGAGGACGCCCTTGCCGCCGCTCCTAGCGTGCGGGTGACATCTCAGGCGTGTCCTCTGTTCGTGTCGTTCGTCGAGCAGGGCATCACCTCAGGCCCCGAGGTGATCGACGTGGCCCGCGAATACTTGACGCCGCTGCAAGAGGCGGGAGTCGATACCCTGATTCTCGGTTGCACGCACTATCCGATGCTCCAAGGCACGCTCGCCTACGTGATGGGGGAGCACGTGACGCTGGTGGATTCTGCCACGGAGACGGCCATGGACGTCTACCGCGCGCTCGTGGCCGCTGGGCTTGAGCGCCAATCACGTGAACCCCCGGCACACCGCTTCTATGCGACCGGGCCCACCGAGTCGTTTGAGACGCTCGCCCAGCGCTTCCTTGGGCCGATTGTGCGGGCAGTGGGGCCTCTGCGCGCATGAGGCTCACCGTCATCGGTTGCGCAGGCTCCGTCGCTGGCCCCGACAATCCGGCGTCGAGCTACGTGCTCGAGGCCGATGCCGACGGTCGCGCCTGGCGACTGTTGCTCGAACTCGGTTCGGGATCGGTTGGCCCGTTGCAAGCGGTCGTGGACCCGACGGAACTCGACGGAGTCCTCATCAGCCATGGGCACCCAGACCACTGCGCGGATCTCGCGTCGCTGTCCGTCCTGTTCCGCTACGGCCCCACGCAGGGAACGGACCTGCCGCCCCTGCCGCTGTGGGGTCCGGAGGGAATCGACGAGCGGGTGAGGCAAGTGGAGGGGGCAACGGACGACGCCGGGCTGGAGCCTTTTGCGTGGCGCGCCATGGCGCCTGGCGAGACTCGCGAACTCGGTCCGTTCACCATCACGGCGGCGCGCGCCTGGCATCCAGTCCCCGCACTCGCCTACCGCATTGAGGGCCCTGCAGAGGTGGGAGGCAGGGCCACGCTGGTCTTCACGGGGGACACGGACTTGTCTGACGAGGTGGTTGAGGTGGCTGCTGGCGCCGACCTCTTGCTCGCGGAGGCCGGCTGGGCCCACCGCGACATCAATCCCCCTGGAATCCACCTCACGGGACGGCAGGCGGGCGAGTTGGCGAGGCGAGCGGGAGTGAACCGCCTGGTGGTGACGCACGTGCCATCGTGGGTCGACCCTGCCCCGACGCTCGCTCAGGCCCGCGCAGAGCATCCCGATGCCCAGCTCGCCACCCGAGGCGTCATCTTCACAGTCTGAGCCGCCGCTAGGCTCGTCGCATGACTCGATTCGACGGACGCAATCCCGACCAACTCCGCGCAGTGACGTTTGAACGCGGCTTTCAGCGCGCCGCGGAAGGCTCGTGCCTGGTGACCTTCGGCAACACACGAGTGCTCTGCTCAGCGTCGTTCACTGCGAGCGTTCCGCGCTGGAAGAAGGGCTCGGGCGAGGGTTGGGTGACCTCCGAGTACTCGATGCTCCCGCGCGCCACCAACACTCGCAACGACCGCGAATCTGTGCGCGGCAAGATCGGCGGCCGCACCCACGAGATCTCGCGCCTCATCGGCAGGTCGCTGCGCGCCATCATCGACGTGAAGGCGTTGGGGGAGAACACCATCGTTGTGGACTGCGACGTGCTCGATGCGGATGGTGGCACCCGCACGGCGGCGATCACCGGCGCGTACGTGGCGCTCGCGGACGCGGTGGCCTGGGGGAAGGCGCAAGGCGCGATCGCCAAGGACGCCGAGGCGCTGTCCGGCTCGGTGAGTGCGGTGTCCGTGGGAATCATCGACGGCGTGCCGATGCTCGACCTTCCCTATGAAGAGGATGTCCGGGCGGAGACCGACATGAATGTCGTGATGACCGCGGGAGGGCACTTCATCGAGGTGCAGGGCACCGCAGAGCGTGCGGCGTTCACCAAGGCAGAGCTCGATTCCTTGCTTGAATTGGCGACATCCGGCAACGCCGAGTTGGCGCGGCTGCAGGCGGCCGCCTTGGGTCTGTGATGCCTCCGGCTGGCGTGCCGAGGCTGGTCTTCGCGAGCCACAACGCGCACAAGCGCGAAGAGGTGTGGGCCATCCTCGAGCCGCTGCTTCCAGGTTGGACGGCGCCCGATTTCGCGTCGGCCAGCGACTTCGACGTGCCGCCTCCGGTGGAGGACGGCGTGACGTTTGCTGACAATGCGCTCGTGAAGGCCCGCGCCGTGTGCGCCGCGACGGGACTGCCAACTGTTGCGGATGACTCAGGGCTGGCCGTCGATGTCATGGGCGGGGCGCCCGGTATCTTCTCGGCATTGTGGTCAGGCGTTCACGGTGCAGACGAAGACAACCTGAGATTGCTGCTGGCCCAGTTGGTGGACATCCCAGACGAGCACCGCGGCGCGGCCTTCGTGTGTGCGGCCGCTCTGGTGACTCCAGAGGGCCATGAGGTGGCGCGTGAGGGGCGCATGGAGGGGCGCATCGCGCGCCAAGCGGCGGGCGGCGGCGGTTTCGGCTATGACCCGATCTTTGTCCCCGCTGGGCACGAGGTCACGGCTGCGGAGCTTACCGCCGCGCAGAAGAACGCCATCTCGCACAGGGGCAAGGCCTTCGCAGCGATCGCCGTGGACATCGCCGCGCTGTAGCGCCTGCGACGACTTCACGTGCAGATGTAGCACATCTACTCAAAATGTAGTACAACTGCTACATGACAACTTCGCCTGGGTCTTTCTCGGTCGCGCCGTCGACCGCCGTCACCGACCTCAGAATGAGATATGGCACCGCCGACGTGCTGATGGGGGTCAGCTTCAACGTCGCCAAGGGTGAGGTCGTGGCGCTCCTCGGCCCGAACGGTGCTGGCAAGTCCACCACGATCGAGATTCTCGAGGGGGTGCGTCGGCGCTCGGGTGGTGAGGTGAGTGTGCTCGGCGCGGACCCAGAGATCATCGACGAGCAATGGCGCGCGAGAGTGGGCATGGTCATGCAGTCTTGGAGAGACCACGCACGGTGGAGTCCGCACGATTTGGTCGAGTACCTCGGCCGCCTCTACGACCCGTACGCGGCGGTGTCTGGCAGGCCCAGATGGGCCACGGAAGAGCTGCTGAAGATGGTGGGCCTGGACCGCGTCTCCCGGCAGAAGATCAGGACGTTGTCAGGCGGTGAGCGCAGGAGGCTCGACATCGCCATCGGGGTGATCGGGCGCCCAGAGGTGCTCTTCCTCGACGAGCCCACTGCTGGCCTTGATCCGGAGGGCAGGCGCGACGTCCACGAGCTCATCCACGGCATCGTCGACCGGGACGACACCGCCGTGCTCCTCACGACACACGATCTTGACGAGGCGGGGAAGATCGCCGACCGAATCCTGGTGCTCGCCGGGGGCCGCATCGTTGCCGATGGCAGCGCCGACGCCCTCGCCGCCAGCCTCGCACGCGACGTTCAGATCCGCTGGACGCACGGCGGCCGCGCCCACGTGCACGCCTGTGCGGAGGCGACGGGCTTTGTCAGGCAATTGCTGACTGGACCGGCCGGAGCGGACGTCAAGGACCTCGAGGTATCACGGCCAACGCTCGAGGAGACCTACCTCGCGCTGGTCGCCACCCACCACCGCGGGGCAAACGCGCCGCTCGACGAGAAGGCGGTTGTCTGATGAGCATGCACGCGGTTCGGCTGGGGGTGAAGCGTGGTTGGCACGAGCAGATCCTGAGCCTCAAGAGTCCTCAAGACCAGGTGTTCTACGTCGCGATGTCCCTGGCAAACGTCGCCTTCTTGTGGTGGAAGCGCAATGACACCGTCGAAGAACTCGGTTTGTCCTTTCCTCAAGTGGCGCTGCCGGGGATCCTGGCCCTCGTGCTGGCTTTCGGGTTCCTCATGTCGCCAGCCCAAGTGATCGCCATGGAGAGGGAGGACGGCACGCTGCTGCGCATGCAGTCGGCACCTGGCGGAGGCGTCGCATACGCGGTCGGCCACGTCGTGATGAATCTCACCACCATCGTGCCGATGCTCCTCGTGCTCGTGGTGCCGAGCGTCCTCCTGTTTGACGCGGGATCGCAACGCGGCGTCGGCGGGTGGCTGGTCGCGTGTGCCGTGTTGGTGCTCGGGGCGTCGGCCCTCCTTCCCGTGGGACTGGCGATCGGCACCCTCGCGCCCGACCTGCAGCGCGCCGCGATGTGGTCCGTTGTGCCCCTTGGTCTGTCCGCTCTGTTGTCGGGGATCATGGTCCCTGTCGCCTCCCTGTGGGGTTGGCTGCAACCCCTCGCACAAGGCCTACCGCTGTATTGGGTGGGTCACCTCTTGCGCTACGCCTTCCTGACGGACGCGTCTGCAGCGGGCGAACTCAACGGCAGCTGGCAGGTGCCTCAGGGCGTGGCGATACTGGTGGTGTGGTCGGTAGTGTCATGGGTCGCCGCAGCAGTGCTGTTGCGTCGCTCCAGCAGGCGACAGTCGGGCGCGGCCGTGGCGGACGCCAGGGTGCGAGCCGCTCAGTGGGTCCACTAGTGGATCGCGGGTGGTGGTGCTGATGGCCGCGCCAGCCAAGGACGATGCCGTCCACAATCGCCTTCGACAGGTCAGGCTCGAACGAGGCATCTCACGCAGGGACTTCGCCGACGCGGTGGGGATCCACTATCAGACCGTGGGGTACCTCGAGCGCGGCGAGTACAGCCCTAGCCTTCCCATGGCGCTCAAGATCGTGGCCTACTTTGAGCTCCCGCTCGAGTCGGTCTTCTCGCTGAGCCCCTTTCCCAAGGTGGGAGAAGGGGACTAGGACGGCATCGCCCCGCAGTGGGCGAGTGCGTGGCGCAGCAAGACGTGTTGGCCCCCCGCCATCTCTTCCACGACATCGTCGCTGGAGGCCTCCTCCGGGGTGAGCCACACAATGTCGAGGGCGTTCTGGCTCGGCTCGCAGTCGCCGTCAATGGCCACCACGTATGCCAAGGCGACGGCGTGCTGCCGCGAGTCATGGAACGTGCCGAACCCCTCCGTCGGGAAATACTCCGCGACGGCGAAGGGCGTGGGAGAGATCGGCACCCGCGGCAGTGCCGCGAGGCCGAGGTCCTTCTCGAGGTTGCGGACGATCGCGTCGCGGATCGTCTCGTGCAACAGCACTCGGCCGGCCACGAGGGCTCGCGACATGACGCCTTCGTCTGCTCGTAGCAGGAGCCCCACTTCCGTGATCTCGCCGGTGGAATTTACCCGGACGGGCACGACGTTGACGTAGACGATGGGCATTTCGGAGCGCACATGGTCAAGTTCTCTGTCGGAGAGCCAGCCTGTGGGTTCAGAAGGCAGTTCGGCCATATCGGTCATGCCTCCAGTGTGCAGGTTGTGGGGGTAAGGCTTCCACCATCCGCGCCGGGGACTTCTCGCAAGACTTCGCGAGCCCCTCATGGGCCTTCGTGTGCCGTCGGCGTAGACTCCCGGGGAATACCCCCCAGGGGTTACTTGGTTACGTTCTAGTCGGGCAAACGCCCGAGGGGAAGGAAAGCATGGCAACGATCGACCTGACCACCAGCACGTTTGACGAGGTCGTCTCGAAGGACGGCATCGTCCTCGTCGACTTCTGGGCCGAGTGGTGCGGTCCGTGCAAGAACTTCGCACCCATCTTCGAGGCGAGCTCAGAGACGAAGACGGACATTGTGCACGCCAAGGTAGACACCGAGGACCAGCAGGAGCTCGGCGCGAAGTTCGGCGTGACCGCGATCCCAACTCTCATGGCTTTCCGTGACGGCATCATGGTTTTCAACCAGGCCGGAGCGTTGCCAGCGCCCGCGCTCGAGCAGCTTGTGGACGCCGTTGAGGGACTCGACATGGAAGAGGTCCGCGCCAAGATCGCGGAGCACGAGGCCTCCGACCACTAGGGCACGCAGAACTCAAGTCAAGAACGGCCCGGCACCGCATGCGGTGCCGGGCCATTGTCATGCTCCGCAAGCGGGTGTTAGACCGCGGGCTGCTCGACGCCTAGCCAGTCGTGCCAAGCGGAATGCAACACGAGCCATGCCATGAGTCCGTAGCCCGCCTGATGGGGAAGGCTTTCGTCGCCGGTGGCCATGTCTGACACCCACTGCTCATGGCGGGCTAGCGGTCCGAACATGTCGACGTAGGGCACACCTCTGCGCGCGGCCGATTCCTCGCACAAGGCGGACAGTTCGGCGATCGCCTGCTGGTCCTCTGGGTGGCCGGGGGGAGGGCCAGCGAGCATCGTGCGGAAGCCGAGCGCCTTCGCGCGATCCAGCGTATTCGCGATGTTGAGTCGGGTCATGGTGGGCGAGACTCCCCGGTGAACGTCGTTGCGACCGATCGCAAACAGCACGGCGTTCGGCGCCGCGCCCTGTACGGGGTCGCCGATGCGCCTCAGCGCCTCGTCGTCCCAGCGCGCAGTGAGCTCGCCAGTGGTTTCGCCTGGCACCGCGAGGGTGTGAAAACGCAACTCCGGAGCGAGCGGCAGGGTGCGTGCAGCGACGCGCCCCGTCCAGCCAAGCGCTTTGGGGTCTCCGTGACCCGCCGTGAGTTCGTCGCCGACGAAGAAGACGTGTGTCACCTGTCGAATGCCCTCGTCACGAGGTCAGCCTGCTCCTCATGGTGGCGCGAAGCAAGTCCCGACGCCGGCGAGGCGGCAGCTGGCCTCGACACTACCGAGATGGAGCGGCCCACGATTTGGGGCAGCGACAGGGAGATCTTCGCCCACGCTCCCTGGTTTAGCGGTTCCTCCTGCACCCACATGAAATCCGCTCCATCGAACGGCGCGAGCGCCTCGCGTAGCGCGTCGTGACTGAGGGGATACAGCTGCTCGAAGCGCACGATCGCGGTCGCGGTGTCTCCCGACTT
This sequence comes from Demequina sp., assembly GCF_016278775.1. Lineage (GTDB taxonomy): Bacteria > Actinomycetota > Actinomycetes > Actinomycetales > Demequinaceae > Demequina. The sequence goes on from NZ_JADQBF010000037.1 coordinate 42,924, forward strand.
CTCGCGCTGTGCCAACAGGTCGTAGTACACCTTGCCAGCGCACATCAGCACGCGCGTGACCTCGGACCCGTCCACGGCGTCGTCCCCGATGATTTCCCTGAACGTTCCCTCTGTGAAGTCAGCGACGTCGCTTGCGGCGGCCTTGAGACGCAGCATGGACTTGGGGGTGAAGACCACGAGCGGCTTGCGCGGGCGGTTGTACGCCTGGCGGCGGAGCAGGTGGAAGTACGACGCGGGAGTGGACGGCATCGCGACCACCATGTTCTCTTCTGCCGCCATCTGCATGAATCGTTCGACCCGTGCAGACGAGTGGTCGGGGCCTTGACCCTCGAAGCCGTGCGGCAGCAAGAGCACCACGGAGGACGACTGCCCCCACTTCTGCTCTGCGGAGGAGACGAACTCGTCGATGATCGTCTGGGCGCCGTTCACGAAGTCGCCGAACTGGGCCTCCCACAGCACCAGCGCGTCCGGCCGCTCCACCGAGTAGCCGTACTCGAAGCCGAGGCATCCGTACTCGCTCAGGTGCGAGTCATAGATGTTGAGGCGGGCCTGGTCCGACGCCAGGTACATCAGCGGCGTCCACTCGGCGCCAGTTGAACGGTCGTGCAAGACGGCGTGGCGTTGCACGAACGTGCCGCGGCGCGTGTCTTGGCCGGCCATGCGCACTGGCACACCCTCTTGGAGTAGCGAACCGAAGGCGAGCAGTTCGCCGTAACCCCAGTCGATGCCGCCCTCGCGGCTCATGGCCTCGCGCCGCTCCAACAGTTTGGCGAGCTTGGGATGTACGGAGAATCCCTCTGGCGGTCGCATGTGTGCGCGGCCGATGCGCTCGATTTGGCTCTGCGACACGGACGTCTTCCAGCCCACCATCACTCCGGCATCTGACGATTGCGAGGACGGCAGTTCGAGTCCCGCCACGGTCTCTGTCTCCGAGCCGGAGAAGCCCTCCCTGGTCTCGAGGAATACCCGCTCCAATTGGGCCAGGTAGTCCTGCGACATCTGTTCCGCCTCTTCGTCGGTGATGTCGCCGCGGCGAATCAACGCCTCGGTGTAGAGGTGGCGTACGGAGCGCTTGGTCTCGATGAGGTCGTACATGCGCGGCTGCGTCATCGAGGGGTCGTCGCCCTCGTTGTGGCCGCGGCGGCGGTAGCAGATCATGTCGACGATGACGTCGCGGCCGAAAGCCTCCCGGTACTCAAACGCCCGCCTCGCGGCGCGGACGCACGCCTCTGGATCGTCGCCATTGACGTGAAAAATGGGGATCTGGTAGCCCTTGGCGATGTCGGTGCAATAGCGCGTAGAGCGGCTGTCCTGCGGGCCGGTGGTGAAGCCCACCTGGTTGTTGATGATGACGTGCACGGTGCCGCCGGTCTTGTAGCCGCGCAACTGAGCCATGTTGAGTGTCTCTTGGACGATGCCTTGGCCAGCGAACGCCGCATCTCCGTGAATGAGCACCGGCAGGATGGGGTAGCCGTCGGTGGCTGGGTCGGCGCCCAATGCGTCGAGCTTGGCGCGCACGATGCCTTCGACTACCGGGTTGGCCGCCTCCAGGTGGGAAGGGTTGGCGGCTAGGTACACCTTGGTGGTCTCGCCGGTGTCGGCAGTGAACACGCCTTCTGTGCCCAAGTGGTACTTGACGTCGCCCGAGCCTTGCACCGAACCAGGGACGGCAGTCCCGTCGAACTCGGAGAAGATCTGGCTGTACGACTTTCCTGCAAGGTTCGCGAGCACGTTGAGGCGGCCACGGTGCGCCATCCCCACGCAGACCTCGTGGATGCCGGCGCGCGCAGCGGAGGACAGCACGGCGTCCAGCAACGGAATGAGGCTCTCGCCGCCCTCGAGCGAGAATCGCTTCTGGCCCACGTACTTGGTCTGGAGGAACGCCTCGAATGCCTCTGCCGCGTTGAGGCGGCCAAGGATCCGCAAGTGCTCCTCGCGGCTGGGTTTCGTGTAGCCGTGTTCGAGGCGCTCCTGGAACCACGCCCGCTGCGCGCGGTCGGCGATGTGCATGTACTCGACGCCGACGGTGCGGCAGTACGCGTCCCGAAGGCGGCCCAACACTTCGCGCATCTTCCAGCGCTGCTTGCCAGCGAAGCCCCCCGTGGAGTAGACCCTGTCGAGGTCCCACAGCGTGAGCCCGTGCGTTTGCACATCGAGGTCTGGGTGGCGGCGCGGCCGCGAACTCAGCGGGTCGACGTCGGCCATGAGGTGGCCGCGCGAGCGGTACGCGTGGATGAGCTCCGCGATGCGAGCGGGCTTCGCCTGCTCGGCATCCTCATCGGCGACGGCATCGGCGACCCAGCGCACGGGCTCGTACGGCACCCGCAGGGCCACGAACACGCGGTCGTAGTAGCCGTCAAGGCCCAGCAACTTCTTGTGGACCAGCCCCAAGAACTCGCCAGACTGCGCGCCCTGGATGACCCGGTGGTCATACGTCGACGTCAGCGTGAGCACCTTGGACACGCCAAGACGGGCGATCGTCTCGGGGGACGCTCCCTGGTATTCGGCGGGATAGTCCATGGCGCCGACGCCGATGATCGCGCCTTGGCCCGTCATCAGGCGCGGCACGGAGTGGACGGTGCCGATGGTTCCTGGGTTGGTCAGGCTGATGGTCGTGCCCTGGAAGTCTGAAGCCTGCAGCGTGCCGGAGCGCGCGTGTCGCACCACGTTCTCGTACGCATCCCAGAACTCGGCGAAGTCCATGTCGTCAGCGGCCTTGATGTTGGGAACCAACAACTGGCGGTTGCCGTCCGGCTTGGTCATGTCGATCGCGAGGCCAAAGTTGACGCCGCTGGGGGTTGCCATCGCAGGCTTGCCGTCCTGAGTGGTGTACCAGACGTTCATCGCGGGGTACTCGGCAAGCGCCTCGACGATCGCGTAGCCGATCAGGTGGGTGAAACTCACCTTGCCGCCACGCGTACGCGCCAGGTGGTTGTTCATCACCACCCTGTTGTCCATCAGCAGCTTGGCGGGAATGGTCCTGACGCTCGTCGCCGTCGGCACCTCAAGCGAGGATTCCATGTTGCTGACCACGCGGGCCGCGGTGCCGCGCAGGCGCTCGACGCCCTGATGGACGTCGGTGTGTAAGAGAGCTGGGTGCTCGGGGCTCTGCAGGTAGGCAGCGCTTGGCGCCACCGCGGTCGCGATCGGCTGGGTGGGCAGGAGCTCGTGTTGCACGTCTGCCACAGGCGTGGGGTCGACTGGGTCAGGGGATGGCGACGGGGGCGTCGGCTTGGGAGGGGAAGTCGGCGCGGCGGAGTCTTGATGAGCGGGTGCTTCTGAGGGAGACTCGGGGGCCACTGCCTCTGCCGGAGGGCCCGCCTCCGCGCTGACAGCGTCGGCGCGGCTGGAACCGCCCAAGACGAGGGACGCCACTGAGGGGGCACCGTCGGCGCGCGCCACAGACTGGCGTTCACTCGACCGGGAATTGCTGGGGGACACCGGGCCGCTCACTTTCTGACTTCGTCCGTTGAAATCAGGGATCATTCGACATCATCAACCCTAAACGACCACGGAAGCCGCATCGTCGCCGAGTGTGGGCAAATTGTGATGCGACGATCGCTTCTACGGCCCCACCGTACGCCGCGAGACACCACGCGCAGATGCCGGGCGCGCTCGGTTATGCTTGTCCGACTATGGAGGGCGAAAGGCGCACCTACTCGTGACAGCGTGGCTAATGGTGGCGCT
>NZ_JADQBF010000102.1 GCF_016278775.1 Demequina sp.
CGACAGAGCGCACTGGCTGGAAACCACCGGCGTCGCCATGGCGATGAAGGTCAGCCAACTCGCCGATGGCGCCTCACACGTCGCCGACTCCTTTGTGGGAGCCGAGACGCGTCTCGAGTCCGACGCACGGGCGGGATTTCTCGACCAATGAGGCAGTGGACTGAGGACGACCCTGCAGTGGGCACCCCGAGCGACATCCTGGGTTTCGCGGAAGCCTGCAACCGCATGGCCACGAATGGTCAAGAGGCCGCTACACGCCTACGCCAGGAGGCTGGCCTCGCGGGCGACCGCCACATCTCGTTCGCCGTGAGCGCGTGGTCGCTGCGAGCCCTCAACGACGCCGCCGCCATCGAGTCAGTGTCAGAGGAGGCTCATCGGTGGGCCGTCGCGGCGCGACGATACGCCGACATCCTCGCGGGCCTTCAAGGTCGAGTGCGCTACGCGCAGTCGGAGATTGATCGCACGCGGTACGTGCTCTCGCTTCTCGATCACCTCGAGCCGGAGGCAATGGCCGACCCCACCTTCGCGTGGAAGCGCCAGCACGCTATGGATCAGGCGCAAGAGGCCCTGGGGCTCATGCATCGCCTCGCGCAGGAGCGCCATGAGGCCGATTGGGAGTTCGTCGCGGCGCTGCAGTCGCGCGGCACCCGCGTCATCGCCGATGCCATCATGGCGGCGCTCGGCGTGGCGAGGGCGGCCGGACGCATGCAGCAGGATGCCTACGATGCGCTCACCGCCATGCTCGGCCTCTGGCGAGGACTCCTGACGGCCCTGTTTGGCGCGGACGCTTCCACGTCTCAGGGCCTGGGCATGGGTGAAGCGCCCGGGGATGGGGTCGCCGAGAAGGGTTTTGAGCTCTCTTTGTTCGGCGGATTGTTCGCGAGTTCCGCGTGGCTGCGTGCGCAAGCCCATGCCGACGCGGATGCGGACGCGGAGTTTTCTTACGAGGACGGCAACCTCGATGCGAGCGCGTACGCCAGGGCGGAAGCGATGGCGAGTGCGGGCCTGTATACGACGTCGGACATGTTCGACGGCTTCATCCACAATGAGTCTCAGATCGCCGCGAACGCCGAAGCCTCCGCGAACGCTTCCTTCGCTGCGACCTCGACGGTGGGTGAGGGCTCAAGCGCATCGTTCGATCTCAGCGCAAGGGCACGCGTAGATGTCGAAGCAACGTCGACCACGTCGTTCGCGAACGGGTACGCGTCAAGCACCGACTACGTCGCTGCATACGCTCAGGCGGGTGCCTGGGCTGTGGCCGACACCACCACGACGTTCAATCAGGTGAGTCAGCACGTGAGTTTCGGCGCTCAGGCCACGGCCGGCGTCGAGGCGAGGAAGGACGTCACCTTCGGTCCGTTGTCGTTCGGTGGTGGGGCATCGGTCGACGTTGGCGTGGGCGCGTCGTACGCGGGCGGGTGGGACCTCGGGTGGGAGCACGTCGGCGGCAATATCGATTTGGGATTTGCGCTCGGCGAGGGTGTCGGAGCCGATGTGTACGTCGACTTCAGCCCCAGGGAGGCCGTGGAGTCGATCGCCAGTTGGTTCGAATAGGGTGGCAGTGATCGAAGAGGTCGCTCGCAGAGCGCGATCCGTGACGAGATAGGTGGGGGTTTGTTCGTGGGTGCAGTGTCATATCCGAGTCCGGCGGTGCCGGCGTTACCTAGCGTGACGCTTGACGCTCCCGAGTCGTGGAGTGTTGAGTTCAGTTCACCATCCATCTTCTCCGTGGTGGATACGACGGGTCCTGAGGGTGCGTACCGGTCGAACGTCGTGGTGTCGGTCACCCGCGAGGCGACCGGCATGACGCTCGACGATGCGGCCAGAGCCATCGACGGTTATGTGGCACAGCGTCCCGCTTTTGTCGCCGTATCGGACGACCGTGTGGAGCGTGCGGGGAGCACGTGGCTACGGCGTGAGTATGACGTGCTCGGGCCCAGCGGGGCTCCCGACCTGCGCTTCGTGGTCTTGGCAACGATCGTCGAAAACGGCGTCTGCTCAGACCAGGTGCGCTTCACAGGTACCGCCCGCTCCGGGACTCCCGGTGCGGTCGAACTTCTCACTGCCGCGATTGACTCAGCAAAGGTGGTGCAGCTGTGACCGCGCGCGCGGGGAAGGTGCGGGTAGCCGTTGTTGGCGTCGCGAGCCTCACCCTCTTTGCCACGGGATGCCAATTCTCGGCTTCTACGGGGTACTACATCCAACCGGATGAGCTGGCCAGCCAGGTCGCCACAGAACTCGCCAAGTCGGTCGGTGCCGACGCTCCTCCCGATCTCAACTGTGGGACGGAGCGCATCCGCATTGAGGAAGGCCGCGTGGTCGACTGCATCCTGTCGGTCGTGGGAGACGCGGACCGCTACGCGGTCGTGGTGACGCTCGAAGACGTCGACGGCAAGGATTTCGTTTTTGATGCCAAGGTGGGGGCGGAACCTCTACCCCGCTAGGTATCGCGTGGGGCGCTCAGCGCCCGGCGTTCTGGCAACTAGGCTTGCCCCATGCTTCGCATGTCCACGCTCTTTGTCCGTACGCTCCGCGAAGACCCGGTCGACGCCGAGGTCGCCTCGCATCGGCTCCTGCTCCGGGCGGGCTACATTCGCCGCGCCGCCCCCGGCATCTACACGTGGCTCCCGTTGGGCCTCAAGGTGCTCGCCAAGGTCGAGGCGATCGTGCGTGAGGAGATGGATGCTGCTGGCGGCCAAGAGGTCCACTTCCCTGCGTTGTTGCCGCGCGAGCCCTACGAAGTCACCGGCCGCTGGACCGAGTACGGTCCCAACCTGTTCCGGCTGACGGACCGTAAGGGCGGCGACTACCTGCTCGCGCCCACGCACGAGGAGATGTTCACGCTCCTGGTGAAGGACCTGTACTCCTCGTACAAGGACCTCCCGCTGACGATTTACCAAGTCCAGAACAAGTACCGCGATGAGGCTCGGCCTCGTGCGGGTCTGCTGCGCGGCCGCGAGTTCATCATGAAGGACTCGTACAGCTTCGACATCGATGATGAGGGTCTCGAGCGGTCGTATCAGATCCAACGCGAGGCCTACATCCGGATCTTCGAGCGGTTGGGCCTTGAGTACGTCATCGTCCAGGCCCAGTCGGGCGCGATGGGCGGGTCCAAGTCTGAGGAGTTCCTGTCGCCCACTGAGGTGGGCGAGGACACCTACGTCCGCTCGCCGGGCGGCTACACGGCCAATGTCGAGGCGGTCACGACGCCGGCGCCGCCCGCGCTCGACATCGCCGACGCCCCTGCCGCGCACGTCGAAGACACTCCCGACACGCCCACCATCGCCACGCTCGTGGACCTGGCGAACGCGCGGCATCCCCGACCCGACAGGGAGTGGACGGCCGCTGACACCCTCAAGAACGTCGTCCTGGCCCTGACCTCGCCCGCTGGTGAGCGATCGCTACTGGTGGTCGGCGTTCCAGGCGACCGCGAAGCCGACATGACTCGCCTCGAGGCGGCCCTGGCTCCCGCGGTCGTGGAGCCCGCCAACGACGCGGACTTCGCGGCGCACCCTCACCTGGTCAAGGGCTACATCGGCCCTGGGGTCTTGGGACCGCAGGCCCGTGCTGCAGGCGTGAAGCGTGGCGACGATTCGGACACCGCAATCCCGTATCTCGTAGACCCGCGCATTGTTGAGGGTACCCGCTGGGTGACCGGCGCCGACGCCGAGGGGCGCCACGTCTTCGAGCTCACCATGGGCCGCGACTTTGTGGCCGACGGCACCGTTGAGGGTGCGGAGGTGCGCGCGGGGGACGAGGCTCCAGACGGCTCCGGCCCGCTCGAACTCGCGCGCGGGGTGGAGATCGGGCACATCTTCCAACTGGGCCGCAAGTATGCCGAGGCTCTCGACCTCAAAGTGCTTGACGTCAACGGCAAGCAGGTGACCGTCACGATGGGGTCCTATGGGATCGGCGTGACGCGCGCGGTAGCGGTACTCGCAGAGCACCACCATGACGAGCTTGGCCTCGCGTGGCCCATCCACGTGGCGCCGTATCACGTGCACGTGATGGCCACGGGCAAGGACGACGCCGTGTTCGCGGCGGCGGAGGAACTGGCGTCCGGCCTCGAAGCCGCGGGCGTCGAGGTGCTGTACGACGACCGGCCCAAGGTCTCGCCTGGAGTGAAGTTCAAGGACTCCGAACTGCTTGGCGCGCCGTACATCCTGGTCGTGGGCCGCGGTCTGGAAAGTGGGACCGTCGAGTTCAAGAACAGGGCCACGGGTGACTCGGCTGAGATTCCCGTTGCTGAGGCCGTGACGGCAGTGGCGACGGCAGTGCGCGAGTCTCTCGGCGGGTAGTCGGCGTCGTGACCGCCATCTGGGCCCACCGTGGCTCGCGTCTGCTCGCCCCTGAGAACACCATGGCGGCGTTTCTGCTCGCCGTTGCCGACGGTGCCGATGGCATCGAACTCGACGTGCACCTGACCGCCGACGGCCGTCTCGTGGTGCGACACGATCCGACGGTCACGCTTCCCGACGGCTCAACTGCGTTGATTCGCGACCTCACCCTGCGCGATCTCGACGGCGTGGATGTGGGGGACGACGCGTCGGGCGCCCTGCGCATCCCGGAACTGCGCGAGGTCTTTGACCTGCTCACACCCACAGCGATGACGCTTAACGTCGAGGTCAAGAACAGGCCCGTCCTCTACGGGGGCATCGAGGACGCGCTTGTCGCGGCCCACCGGGCGTCCGGCATGGGGGAGCGTCTCGCATACTCCTCGTTCAACCACGTCACGCTCGTGGCGCTGCGAGAGCGCGATCCATCGCTATCCATAGCACCGCTGTACGAGGAGGCGCTGGTCGATCCGTGGGTCTACGCGCGCCACATCGGCGCCGACGCGATGCATCCGTACTACGCGACGCTCGGCTTGCCCGGGATGATCGAGGGCTTCAAGGAAGCTGGCATAGCGGTGCGCGCGTGGACGGTCAATGACCCGGCCGAGTGGCGCGCACTGGTGCGCGCGGGCATCGACGCCATCATCACCGACGATCCTGCGGCCGCTATCGCTGTGCGAAACGAGAAAGAGGGGCGCTAGCCGGAGTGCCTTGCGCGGGGCGGCTTCCCCGTGATGAGCGCGTCTCAGGCGGCTTTGCGGGCGGAGTTCTCCCGTGTGTCGGTGGTGGAGACAGAGTTCTCCCCAGGAGGTTTGGCGGGCGCGTCGGCGCGCCCGTTGCCTGCGCCGACTTTGATTCCCGTTGCGGTGTTGCCGAGGGTGAGTGCCGCGAGTCCGCCGGGGCGTGGTTGTTGGAGGGGGTCGATGTCTCGGGGTGGGGTGAACCAGACTCGGTCACCCT
>NZ_JADQBF010000036.1 GCF_016278775.1 Demequina sp.
ACGGCGTCGGCATCTCCAGCCCCCAACTGCCGGGGCTCGTCGCTGGAGTCGCAAGCTTTGACGACGCGACGCCCACCCATTTGCTCGGGCTGGCTCGTGACAGCGGAGCCTCGGTGGACGGTTTTGTGGTGTTCGTCGAACGTCTGGTCGAGGCTGACGGGCGGGTGATCGCCATTCGATGCCGTCAAGACTTTGCCATCAACGAGCGTGCACGGATCGCCGAGGCGCTCGAGCGTGAACTGGTGGCGAGCGCCGACGCTCGCAGCGGTTGGTTGCTCAACACGCTAGGCGACTCGGTGCTCATCGTCGCGCTCGGACGTGACCGCATCGGAGACCTCGCCCAGGCCGAACGTGAGGGAGAGCCGTTCGCCGTCGTCGTCGCGCGTGACACGTCGCTGATGGCGAGAGGGGTTCAATCGCCAGGGCCAGAGGACTCGGCCCTGACGGCCGACGAGTACGTGAGTCGATTGACTGGAGCCGCGAGTGGCGGCTCGTCAACACGCGAGGTTGTTCTCACCGGCTGACGATGTCTGCCCATCTGCACCGGGCGAGCCCTCGCGCACTGCCGCCGCGACGGGCGCTCGAGTGGACATTGTTCCCGCCCAATAGACAATGCAACCAGCCCTGCCGTGGTTCGCCGTGGCGTCCTGACGACCGGTGATAGCATCACCTATCAGGAGGTAGCGCAGTGTCGGAATCGCTTGTGGAACAGATGTTCGCTGACGCGCTCGAGGCCGAGCGACTACGCGTCGAGGCGCGCGCCAAGCTGGTGGGTGCGGTCAGGCGAGGTGCCGCCGCGGGCATGAGTCAGCGAGAGATCGCCCGCGCGGTCAACCGCAGCCAGCCTGAAGTGGCGCGTTTGCTGCGCTTCTTCCCTGCGAGTGAGCGGGGGAGTGCGCTCGCCAAGCGTCGGCGCGACGTCATCGACCTCGCGGCACGGCACGGCTTTCGCAATGTGCGCGTGTTCGGTTCCGTGGCGCGCGGTGAGGATGGTCCCGATTCAGACATCGATCTCTTGGTGACCCTGCCTGACGGCGCCTCACTGTTCGACATCGGCACCCTGGAGAGTGAACTCGCCGCCTTACTGGGGGCGCGCGTGGACCTTGTCCCGGACAGCGGCCTCCGTCCTCACTCGCGCGAAGAGATTCTCGCGGAGGCTGTGCCGCTGTGACCAAGGATCGTGACAACCTTGTCCTCGTGTCACAATCGCAATAGACTTACGTGACAGGATCGGCGCGATGACGGAGAACATGACGAGCAGAAGGATGACGACTATGGCGAGATCGATGACGACCCCCGCCGCAGCCATCCGCTCGGCGCGCCCGCGTTCGTTCGTGCGCCTTGAGACCCTTCCGGGCGCGGATGCGGCTCGTCGCAAGGCCGCCTCGCGGGCGGTGGCGGAAGGCGAGTTGATCAAGGTGCGCCACGGGCTCTACTACCGAGGTGCCAAGACTCGCTACGGAATGACGCGTCCGTCGGCCGTGGAGGTGGCGTTCGAAGCCCTGGGGCGCAAGGGCGTGGGGCCTGCTGGATTCTCGGCCGCGCGTGAATGGTCCCTGACCACTCAACTCCCGCCGGCGCTTCACCTTGCGGCGTTGAAGCCAGCGAAGGACCTCCCGGGCGTCACGCTCACGATCCGCAGCAACCTCGATCGCGTCGACCTCACGTTCAAGGAGGTCGCGCTCGTTGAGTTGCTGCGCGACCCCGAGGTGTACGTCGAGACTGGCTGGCCGGCACTTGTGGAATTGGTGGCGATCGCCGAGTCCGCCCACGCCATCCGCATCGGCAAGGTGCTTGCCGTTGCCGCGAGCGAGCGAGACGTGGCCACGCGTGCCAACGCCGCCCGTCTACGCGCGGACCTCGCCGCGCGCTCCCACGCCGGGCACGCGGCAGCATGACTGGTCGCCTGCGAGACGATCCCGATGCGCTCAACGCGCTGGTCTCGCGTGCAGCGCAGCATCAGGGTGTCAATCCCGCATACGTGGAGAAAGACTTCTGGGTGACCGAGGTACTGCGCGTCGCCTCGCGCCCACGCGTCATCGCAGGGTCCGACCTCTCGGCGGAGTTCATCTTCAAGGGCGGTACGAGTCTCAGTCGCGTTTTCGGACTCATCGACCGATTCTCGGAGGACATCGACCTCCTCGTCGCCTTCCCGTCCGGCCCAGGTTTGGGCTCCAGGCACGCGGTACTGAAGCAGATTGACGCCGAGGTCGCCGCGCACCTGGGCGTGCCCGGCGGCGTCGGCGCGTCCACCACCGGTGTCAAGCGAGACACCACGTATGTCTATCCGCCATCGTTCCCCGGAGGTGGGCTTAGGGAAGGCGTACTTCTCGAGATGGGTAGCCGCGGCGGCACCCATCCCGCTTCGCTACACCCGTTGAGGTCCATGGTCGCCATCTATGCCGGCGAGGTTCTGGGCGAGGGCGATTCCGCGTGGGAGGAGTTCGCGCCCTTTGACGTGAACGTCCTGGCGCCGGAACGTACCCTGCTCGAAAAGCTCGCCGCCGTACATGCGGCCGCGTCCGCAGGCGACGCGCACGCATTGGTCAAGGCGGGCCGCCACTTCTACGACATCGCCCAATTGCTTTCATCGCCCACGGTGACCGATGCGCTCGACGCGCTCGGTCCTCATGGCGTGCGCGAGCTTGCCGCCGACGTTGACCGCCACAGCGAGAGCGCCGGGTTTGCGTGGAGCGCGAGGCCCGACGGCGGCTTTGCGGACAGCCCGGCATTCGACGCGCGTGCGCCAGGCCACGCCGACGTTGTTCGCGGCTATGAGGCGGCGCTCGGCCTCGTCTACGGAGACAAGCCTCCCTTCTCCTTCGTTCTGGAGACAGTGAACGCCCACAGGAAGCACCTCTAGGTAGACCGGCCAGACCGGCCGGGCTAGAGCTCGCACCACCACAACAGCGCGCGGTCGCCGGTGGTCCGGTCGCGCATGGTGAACCCGTGCCGTGCGTAGAACCTCATGGCGTCCACGTCGGGCTCGTCCACCTGGACCTCGAGTTGACCCCACCCTTCGCCCTGCGCGATCACCAGTAGCCGGTCGATGAGGGCGGCGCCGATGCCCTCGTTGCGACGCGCCGGTGTCACGTACAGGTCCTCGAGAAGCGCCACGCGGCCCTCGAAGTAGATGGACGGGCGAAGAGACACGGTCGCGAAGCCCACTGCGGGCGCGCCTGCGAGCAGCGCGAGAAGGTCGCGTCCGCCAAGCATGGCGCGAAAGCGGTCCTCTAGGACGCTGAGGGGAGGGGCCGCGGCCTCGCTCATGCGGCCAGGGTAGCTATCGACGGGAAGCTGTGCCTGCTCTTGGGCGCGTGGGGGAGAGTCGACGGCCCTCACCCGCTACGCCTCGCGCACTGCGCCCCGTAGCATCGTCCCGTGCCTAGCCTGCCCAGCGCCGTGCTCGTCGACCTCGACGGCACGCTCGCGCTCATCACCGACCGCAACCCGTACTCTCACCACGGTGTGCTCAAGGACAAGCCCAACGGCCCGGTGATCGAGGTCGCCCGCGCCCTCGCGTCGGCCGGGCACAGGCTGGTGATCGTGTCGGGTCGCAGTGAACTCGCTCGCGAAGACACCGAGCTGTGGCTCGCGCGCCACCTGGGCGTGCCATTCGACGGACCGTTCATGCGCGTCGAGGGTGATGACAGAAAGGACGCGGTCATCAAGCGCGAGCTTTACGCCACCCATATCGAGCCGTTCTACCAGGTGCTTTGCGTGCTTGACGATCGCGATCAGGTGGTGTGGATGTGGCGTGCGCTGGGCCTGACCTGTCTGCAAGTGGCGCCGGGAGACTTCTGAAGCGGCGCGTAGAACCCTCGCCACGAGCGTCGGGCGTCGATCCCCTCATCCGCTGTTCTGCGTGGCGAGCCACATTGACCGCACGCCACGAGGCAGGCCATTCTTTCGCCATGGGGGAGTCGGCGAGCAGAGCGAATGAAATGGCGGTGCTCCGCTCCCTCGCAGCGATTCGCGTCTCCCAGGTGGTGCTGTTCATCCCCGTGATGTTCTCCGGAGCACCGGCGTCCTATAGCCAACCCGGTGCGGTCATCGGCCTCTACGCGCTCGTGGCGCTCTGGGTGGTCGCGATAGTCGTGGTGGTGTTGAGGCGGGCGGTCTACAGCGCCCGCGTGGCGTTGGCGGACGTCGCAGTTATCGCCGCTGCCACCTGGGCGGTCGGGATGCTCAGCGCTCCTGGGCATGCGCAGGGCTGGACCAATTGGGCCGTGGCGCCGATGATCGGCGCGGGCATGATGGTGGCTTCGTTCCGCAGCCGCGCGCAGACGTGGTTTTCGATCGCGATGCTGGCCTGCGCATACGGGAGCAGCGTGTGGTCCGATGTGGGCCAGCCCGACGGCCTGGCCACGCTGGTAGGCAACCTCGGCAGCCTCGTGGTCTTCGCGTTCGTGGCAAGACTCGTGACACGGATGCTTCGCGAGACGGCAGCGCGGACGGATGAGCTCGCCCACGAGGCCTCGATGGCCCGACAGGTCGAGGCCGCCACCAAGGCCCGGCTTGAGGAGCGAACCACCCAGTACCGCATTCTTCACGACACCGTGCTGTCCACCTTGAGCCTGATAGCGCGCGGTGGACTCGACCACCGCACCACTGAAGTCCAAGAGCGATGCGCGTCGGAGGCGGACTTTTTGCGCGGGATGGTCAATGGCAGCAGGGACCTCATGCCCACCAGTTTGGGTACTGCATTGGCCACGGTGGGTCACGAACCGGCAGCCTTCGGCCTCCGCGTGCACCAGCAGTTCGACAACCTGCCCGAGGGTCTTCCGGATTCCATCGTGGAAACGCTCAAGAACGTCGCGAGAGAAGGGCTCAACAACGTGGCGAAGCACGCCAAGGTTTCTGAAGCGTGGCTGAGCGCCACCGGCGACGACGACGGCGTCGTCACCTTGACGATCGCCGACAGTGGCGTCGGATTTGATCCCGCCACGGTCACCGCCGGAATAGGGATCACCGAGTCCCTGCGCGGTCGTGTCGATGACATTGGCGGACGCATTTCCATCGATAGCGCGCCAGGTGCAGGCACCACGGTAGAAGTGGTGTGGGCTCCGTGATCGCCGTGGGGGCCATCGACGACGACGCCATGCTGCTCGAGGGTCTCGGCGCTTGGATGGGGCGGGACTCTACGCTGTCGCTCGTCGCCACGGCACGTGATGTCAACGAGTTCCTCGCGTTGGCACCCGAGGTAGACGTGGTGATTCTCGATCTCAACCTTCGTGACGGCACTTCGGTGTCGACCAACGTGAAGCGACTGATTGCCGCCGGCCACAAGGTGCTCGTGGTCTCGACGGTTCCCGACAAGGAGTACGTGATCGAAGCACTCGAGGCTGGTGCTGCGGGGTATATCACCAAGGACAGGGACCTCGACACCCTCGCTCGCAGTCTGCAGGACGTGGCCGACGGCACGGGTACGGTCACGCCTCAGATGGCGTTCCTCCTGAGCGCTGACCGCCGCTTGCGGCGTCCCCAACTGTCGCCCCGCGAGCGTGACGTGCTGTGGCACTATGGCCGCGGCATGACGCTGGATTCGGTGGCGAGGAAGCTCGGTATTCGGCCCGGTACTGCTCGCGAGTACCTGGCGCGAGTGAAGCAGAAGTACCAAGAGGTCGATCGGCCCGCTTACACCAAGAGCGACCTCGCAGAGAGAATGCGGGAAGACCGGATGGAACTCAACGGGCTTGAGTAGGCCGAGCGACCTACTTTGGGGGGTCTTCCTTGAGCCTCTTGAGATAGGCGTCGCCGCGTTCGCGCGTCTCTTGCTCTTGCAGTTTCTTGGCGCGCCAGGCGAAGAACCCACCCACGGCGAGCATGAGAACGAGCAGCCACACCATGTTGTAGGGCACACCCACGGCCAGCCAGATCATCGCCCCAAGCAGGAAAGGTGCCCCGATGAAGGCGTAGCGATTCGCGAGACTCGGACCCGCGTTCATTTGTTCACCCCGGCGGGAGCAAGCTCGACAACCCTCACGGTGGCGGCGGGATCTACAGTCTTGATCGCCTTGGCGTACAGCTCCATGAAGTTCTTGTACGGCTTGTACCCCAACAACTCCTTGGGGCCGATCGGGATGAAGTAGAGCAACGTGGCCTGGTTCGTACGGAACTCGAGGATCTCGGAGGTAACCTGACTGACCCCGTTGGACTCGCTGGCCAACACGGCAAAGTGCATCAACTTGACCTTTGCCCAACTCCGAACTAAGACAGAAAGCCCGCCATCGAGCGTCTCGTCGACTTGGGCCTCCTTGATCTCGCCGATGACATCCCGTGCAAGCTTGAGGAGCGCTTCTGGCTGGAGTGTCTTGGATGACGCCGTCACGTGGGCGTGTTGATACTTGTGCTTTGCGGCCATGAGAGCCTCCTTTGTTGAGTGCCGGACGGGTGGATCACGCCAGCGCGGTTTCGGTGGGGAATCGCGACATTCCGCTCAGTGCGCGTTCGAGATCAACTGGTCCTGGTTGGCGTTGGCTACGCCGGAAACGATGTTGCAGTAGGACAGCACCTCGCCTGTGGCGATGGCCATATTGAAGGCACCGTCGTCGTAGCCTGCGCTTCGCAGACTCGCCGCCAGTGCGTCCTCTTGATCTGAGGAGAGTGGGGCGAAGAAGCCCGTATCCGGACTCATGCGGGCGTACTCAGAGCAGGTCGGGACCGAATCTGAGCTGCAGGCCGACAACGAGGCGACGAGTATGCCAGTGAGGGCAAGTCCCGCGATGCGGAACGGGAGGCGCTGTGTCGCGTGAGCGACTCCTGATGTGCCATGGAGCATGGGATTCCCCCCGAATCAGTGAGCGAGAGTTCTGCTTAGTGGTGCAGAAACATCCCATCGCAGCGAGCTGGCAAGCGACAGTCCCCTAAACGACCGACGCGCGCGCGGGCTCAGTGCACTCCCAGGCCACCACTACTCGCCAGCAAACGCGAACGTCACGTCCGCCTCTGGATCGACGCTGAGCACCAGGGACCTGTAGAACGATTCGGCCTGTTCCTCGAGTAGATCCGCGTTCCGTTGCAGGTACTCGGCCTGGGCGTCCTCGTCCAGCACATCATTGACAATGTCGAGCGGGTCGATGTCGGCCGTGACCCAACTGAGCACGCCGTTGTTCTCTGCCGCCAGGGCGAATTTGACCTCGTCATGTCCGATGAAGATGAACTCGGGCAGTTCAATCTCGAAGCTGTGCTCGTCGGTTTGAGTGACGGTCACGTCCTCGCCGTTGAGGCCCAACTTTGCGTCGAACGAGTAGCGGATGAACGAGATTCTCTCGCTCCACGGCACATCGACGCCGAACAGCTCACTCTTGTTGCGATTCTCCGTGATCCCCTCGATGGCCAAGCTGACCAGTGCGACTTGCTCGATGCGGGTGACCGCGTTGATTACTTGGGTGTCCTGCTGCGTGGAATCCGAGCCAAATGGCGTGAGTTGGGGGAAGGCGTTCGCGGCCCATAGAGCGACGGACGCGCCCACCAGGAGGCTCAGCACCACCAAGGAAATCCGACCAAGAACGCTCACGGCGGCTCCTTCCGTCACCACGTCCACCAAGCGGCGGGACGCACTACAACGCTACCTCGCCCGGCCCGCGCCGACCCCCGCTCGTCGTTCTACACGTCGCACTACCCCACAGCGGTACAGTCGTGTTACGGCGCCAATCCCGCCTGGACTCGCGTCGTCGCGCCGTCCCGTGATGGATCAACTGCCGGTCGAAGGTCTCCCATGTTCCGAGTCGAGGATCCTCCCGATGGGCGTCCGATGCCCTCGTCCGGCTCCCTGTGCGCGGCGTTTGTTGACGATCTGGGCGTTGATGGCGCGTCCATCTCGGTGGTGAGCTACGGCGGTAGGCAGTCGACCGTCTGCTCGAGTGACACCACGATGGCACGCGCCGAGGCCTTGCAGTTCGAACTGGGGGAGGGCCCGCACTGGGACGCCCTGTCGTCCAGGGCTCCTGTCATTGCCACGGATCTGAACGCTGCAACGGAGCACCGCTGGCCCATGCTGGTCGACGGCATCCGTGGGTTGGGAATTCAATCGATCTTCGCCTTCCCGATGCTCATGGGTGCCGCACTGGTGGGTGTGGTTGACCTCTATTCGCTGACGCCTCGCAGCGTGGACAACGAGTTCATCGCGAAGGCGTCCTTGCACGCGGGCCGAGTGGCAATGGGCGCGGTGCAGCGGGCGTTGCACTCTGCCACGGATTCCGAGTCAGAAGAGTCACCCATGGCGCCAGCCCTACGGCGGGAAGTCCACCAGGCAACTGGCATGATCATCGCACAATTGAATATCTCCGCTACCGCCGCGTTCGCGCGTCTTCAGGGACACGCGTTTGTCACCAGCCAGCCCATCGATGACATCGCCCATGAGGTTGTGACGGGACGACTCGACTTTGCCAACTTGCCTGACGACCACTACACCCCAGAAGGAGGTTGATCATGGACGGTGCACTACGTGAGACACGCATAAGCGCCGCATTTGTCGCCGTAGCCGACACCTTGGTGACGGATTTTGACGCGGTGGATCTGCTCCACACGCTCGTCAGGGACTGTGTGGAGGTTCTCGAGATGAAGGCCGGTGGGCTCATGCTTGCCGACAGCGCTGGCGAACTTCAACTCATGACCTCCACCAGTGAGGCTGCGGAGTTTGTTGAGGTCATGCAACTCGCTGCTGACTCCGGCCCTTGCGTCGAATGCTTCACGCGCGGTGCTGCGGTCTCTGTGAGCAACATCGAAGAAGAGGAGTCCCGCTGGCCAGATTTCACTCGGGTAGCGCTGGCGCAGGGCATTCGCTCGGCGCTGGCCACGCCTATGAAGCTACGCGGCAAGGTCATCGGCACCATGAACCTGTTTGGCGGGGAGCCGGGACACGTCAATCCAAGAGATGCAGCCGTCGCCCAGGCCCTGGCCGATGTGGCCACGATTGGCCTCCTTCAGGAGCGCGTGATCCGCGAGGGTCACCTCATTGAAGAGCAGCTCCACAGGGCACTGGATAGCCGAGTCATGATCGAGCAAGCGAAGGGAGTGATCGCCAGTTCTCTCGAGATGTCCATGGACGATGCCTTCGCGCTGCTGAGGAAGTACTCGCGTGACCGGAACCTCACGATTCGTGCAGTAGCGGAGAGCGTGGTCAGCCGGGAACTCAAGGCACAAGACGTTGCCGTAGTGGCGGGCCGCACTTCCCCCAGGTAGACACCGGGAAACAGTGCTACAGTCGAACTGGTTGCTCCAGACCTCGGTGACCGGCCATTTTGGCGTGGAATCGAGGAGCATCATGAGCGAATCAAGCGCTGGAAACTTCCCCTTGAGTACAGCCGGGCCTGAACGCACTGTCGCGTACCGGCCCCTGGAGTCCCGCCGCATTCGACGCGCACGGCTTGAGGCCGCCGAAGTGGCCATGGAGCTCGGTCGCACCAACCCACCGTTTGGACCCTCCGCCAAGAACTCCGATATCTTCGGCGTCGTCTTCTCAGATGCGCACGACGCAGCTGCCAACGGGCTCGGTCAGGAGTGACCGCAGGCCCTGCCCCCTCAGGGACCTAGACGTGGCCCCCTGGAAACGCACACCACTTTCCCCAACTTTTGACCGTACCGGACCCGTGTGGGGCCACTACAGATTGGATTCACCATGATTCTGTTAGGCGTGATTCTGTTCGTCATCGGGCTGCTTGCCTCGATTTCGATCCTTCAAACGATCGGCATCATTCTCGTCGTGGTCGGCATCATTCTTGCCATTCTCGGCGCAGCTGGCCGCGGCATTGGTGGCCGCCGCCACTACTGGTAATCGTTGCGGCGCACCTCCGCTGGCGGCGGTGCGTGACCGTACCAAACACCCTCTGACTTTTCTCCGCAACACCCGTAGGCCCTGGCATCAACCCCCCATGATGCCGGGGCCTTCGGGCGTCTGGTGGGCTACCACAACACCCCACGGCACGTCCCGACGCGTCAGCCAGAGGCCCCCGCAATGCCGCTTGCATGCTCCTGCAGCCGGGGACGAGAATGGTATGGCACGCCAACGTCGGCTCCCCGACGTCGGCCGCCTTGTACTGGAGCGACACGATGCAAAGACCTGACCTGGCCCGAGTTCTCGCGTTGGCGGCCGCCAGCGCCCTGCTGATGGCCGGCTGCACCACCGACCCTCTACCGACCGTCACCGCGACCGTCTCCACGCCGCCTGCGACGCCGGAGGTCACCACGCCTTCGCCGACGCCGACGCCCTCGCCGCCAGCCTCGGAGGAGCCGCTGCCAGACGCGGACCCACCAGCCGACGCGGCCCCCTTCCCGGCGGATCGTGAGCCCGATACCGCCAACGCCAGTTCCGACGCATTCCTCAGCCCCGTCAACCTGCGCTTTGGGGTTCACGACGGCTACGACCGGATTGTTCTTGACCTGGTCGGAGAGGGCACGCCCGGGTGGCTCGGAGAGTACGTCGAGGACCCCACGCAGCAGGCCGCGGGCGAGCCCGTCTACCTGCTGGGCGACGACTATCTGCTGATCTTGGTGAAGGGAGTGGTGTATCCGACGGAAGACGGCGCACAGCCCTTCGTAGGCGCCCGTAGCTTTGCCCCCGAGACCGGCGGCGTGGTCAAGGACGTGCGCTACGGATCGGTGTTTGAGGGCCAAGCGGAGATCTGGGTGGGCCTGAGCTCCGACGAGCCGTTCCGGGTGTTCAGCCTGGAGGACCCAACCCGCGTGGTGATCGACATACAGCACCCCTGACGGCTCTGCTGACTATCGCACCATGGCCCCGCGTGCCAGGATCGATGCATGAGTACATCCGGAAACATCGTCCACGTCGTCCTGACCGAGTGGCGCGCCGATGCGCCAGCCGAGGCGCTCGCGCAGATGCGGGAGCTTGCGCGGCGCTTCCCAGCCGAGATTCCCGGCGTCGTGAGCGTGGTCGAGGGGGCAAGCGTCAGCACGGAGGGGCTCGAGGCCGGATACGACTGGGCCCTGGTGGTGACCTTCGAAAGCGCGGCCGCTCGCGACGGCTACCTCCCTCACCCCGCGCACAAACCGGTGGCGGCAGTGATCGGGGAGTGGGCCGAGCGCTTGGTGGTCTTCGACCTGGACGCGTGATGTTGAGAAGGCCTCGAGGGGCGCAGGGCGCGTCGTCGATCGTCATGGCAGTCGTCACGACGCTGATAGTCGTCGGTTGCACGTCGACCACCACGGATGGCGCGGTAACGCCGCCGCCCGACGTCAACACGGTGTTCCAGTTTGAGTCAGAACAGTTGGCTGACAACGACTTGGGCGTCTCGCCTCGGATCACGGTCGGTGTGTTGGTGCCGAACGCCTACTTCTCGTCTGACGATCGGTTTCCCGTGCTGTACTTTCTCCCCGGCTACACCGCATACGACACTGCCGCCGACATGCCAGACGTCCTCGGTGAGGCACTCAACGCAACGGAGCCCATGATCGTCGTGACCGTCACGGGCGCGAACGAACTCGGGGGCGGCTGGTACACCGACTCGACCGCGACCGGCAACTGGGAGCAGGCGCTGGTCACGGAGATCGTCCCGTACATCGACGACCACTATCGAACGATCGAGTCGCCTGCGGCGCGCGGTCTCGCCGGCCACTCGATGGGTGGCTACGGTGCGCTCACCATCGGAATGAAGCACGCCGACGTGTTTGGCTCGGTCTTCGCGATGTCGCCGGCGGTGGCGGGGGCGCGCGGCATCGGCGCTCCGGAACTCTTTGGGTCGGAGTCGGGTGCGTGGCGAGTGCTTTCGGCGTTGGAGGCTCTGGACGGGCTGGAGGGCGAGGCACTGCTCGACGCCATGTCGTCGTCTGGGGCGAGCTACGAGTTCTCGTACGGCACGGCTTTCGCTCCCTCGCCAGAGCCGCCCTACTTCAGATATCCGTATGCCAAGGTCGACGGCGGCGTGGTGCGCGACGACGCCGTGTGGGCACTGTGGCAGGCGGGATTTGGGGAGGTCGACGCCGAGATTGCCCAGCACCGCGAGGCGCTGGCGTCCCTCGAGGCGCTGGGCCTCGATTGCGGGAGGAACGACGAGTATCAGTGGATTTTCGAGGGCTGCGACTTTGTCGATG
Organism: Demequina sp.; assembly: GCF_016278775.1. Taxonomy (GTDB): domain Bacteria; phylum Actinomycetota; class Actinomycetes; order Actinomycetales; family Demequinaceae; genus Demequina. The sequence goes on from NZ_JADQBF010000036.1 coordinate 12,052, forward strand.
CGGAACTCACCGCACAGGGCGTGCCGCACGTCTACACGGTGCACAACGGCACTCACACCAACCGCTTCGCGCAAAGAATGACGGATGTGATGCTGCCGTTCTTCGCGGAGGTGTTCGGGAAGCACGAGGAACCCTAGTCCTCCCCGCCCGCCCGCCACCGCCGGATTGCGCGCGGTGTGGTCCCGACCCCGCCGAAGTGCGGAGCGCGGACGACCGTCGGCGAAGCGAAGGTAGGGTAGAAGCGAAACCTCTGCCGCACCGCCGGCCGTATTCGAGAGCCGCGACACGGGAGATGAAGTGACTGACGCATCACCCCGCCCCGCGCTGGGCGGCACGGCCGTCACCAAGGAGGCCGCGCGTCGGCGCAGTATTGCCGTGATCTCTCACCCTGACGCCGGAAAGTCGACCCTCACAGAGGCGCTCGCCCTCCACGCTCACGCGATCGACCGCGCCGGGGCCGTGCACGGCAAGGGCGGGCGCGCCGGCACCGTGTCCGACTGGCTGGAGGTGGAACGCAAGCGCGGCATCTCCATCACGTCGGCCGCTCTGCAGTTCGCTTACGGCAACCACATCATCAACCTGCTCGACACGCCGGGCCACGCGGACTTCTCTGAAGACACCTACCGCGTGCTCACCGCGGTGGACTGCGCGATCATGCTGCTGGACTCGGCGAAGGGGCTCGAGCCGCAGACGCTCAAACTGTTCGACGTCTGCCGCAGGCGAGGGGTGCCGGTCATCACGTTCGTCAACAAGTGGGACAGGCCCGGCCGCGCCGTCTTGGACCTGTGCGACGAACTGGAGCAGCGCATCGGGCTGCGCCCCACGCCCATCACCTGGCCCATCGGCGAGGCGGGCCGTTTTGAGGGGCTCCTGGACCGCAGCAACGCGAGCGCGCGCACGTATCGCAAGACGCCTGGCGGGGCGGATGTGGCGGAGGAGGACCTTCTCGCTCCAGCGGATGCCGCTGGGCAGTTGGGCGAGGTCTACGACGTCGCCTACGAAGAGGCCCACCTGCTCGAGCCGGTAGACCGCGAGTCATTCCTGCAAGGCAAGACCACGCCGATGCTGTTCGGGGCGGCGTTGGCCAACATCGGCGTGCGTCAGTTGCTCGACGCCGTGATCGCGTTGGCGCCGCCCCCGCGCGCCCGGCCGTCCGACACCGAGGAATCCCGGGAGGTCGACGAGCCCTTCAGCGGATTCGTGTTCAAGATTCAGGCAGGCATGGACCCCCAACACCGGGATCACCTGGCCTACGTGCGGGTCTGCTCGGGACGGTTCGAGCGCGGAATGGTCGTCACCCATGAGCGCACCGGGCGCCCGTTCGCGACCAAGTACGCGTTGTCGGTGTTTGGCCGCGAGCGCGACACCATGGAAGAGGCCTTCCCCGGCGACGTCGTCGGCCTGGTGAACGCCAGCAACCTCACCGTCGGCGACACCATCTTTGATCCAGGGGGCGCGAGCGTGCGTTTCCCCGCCATGCCTGCCTTCGCGCCAGAGCACTTTGCGGTGGCATCCGTGCGAGACCCTGGGCGGTCCAAGCAGTTCCGTAAGGCCATCGCGCAACTCGAGCAAGAGGGGGTAGTGCAGGTGCTCATCTCCGAGAGCCGTGGCGACGCCAACCCGATCCTCGCCGCCGTCGGGCCGCTTCAGTTTGAGGTCGCAGAGTTCCGCATGGAGCACGAGTTTTCCGCGCCGATCCGCCTCGATCGTCTCGGGTTTTCGCTTGCGAGGATGGTGCAGCCCGCCGATCTTGCGACGGTGGGCTCCGCCTCTGGAATCGAGATCGCTCGCCGACGCGACGGCGCCTGGCTCGCGCTCTTGCGCGACATCTGGCACCTGCGCTCCTTCGAGCGCGCCCACAAGGACATCGAACTCATTGCGCTCGACGCGAGCGACGACTAACCACCAGGAGCACCCCCTGTCTTTCCCCCGCAACCGCTGGTGGCGCGCGAACCGACGCCGCTGAGTGACGACGCTGTGCCGCCGATTCCGGTGGTTATCGGCGACTCGACACGCCCGGCCGTCCGTGGCGTCGGCGATGCGGAAGGGCTCGGCTAGCCGAGCGCCTAAGAAACGCGTGCACACCCACTTAGGTGCCCCCAGAGTGGGGGGCGCTGGCAAAGTACCTGGTAAAACGGCTGTTTTCGTGAGTTTCGCTCCGCAACTCACGCGCGTTTCCGGAATACGCTATCGAAAGTGATTTCGATGCGTTTCGCGCAGGACATCGTTACCGAAATTGCGACAAGATGAGTTACGGTCTCCATCCGGCGGCCGATAAGAAAGGGGACGACGGTTGTGCGAGAAGTCTCCGGATCGTCCTGACGCCCTCAGTGCGCCAGGTCCGGAAATGATCGCAGGCCGCGTCTCGATGCAAGAGGAGTTCTCATGGACAAGTGGAAGATCATCAAGGACAGCAAGGTCGCGCAGATTGGCGTCAGCGCGGGCACCCTCATCGCGGTTGCCGCGACCGTCGGCGCAGGATTTAAGTGGGGCTGGTAGAACCTACCCCGCGTAGGGGTGGCGGCAGAAACCCTTTGCCGCCACCCCTACGTCTCCCTGCCTACTTGGTGCTGGTGGCAGCGCTCGGTCTAGGCAGCTTTGCATTGGCAGGGTTCCTTACGCCGTGGGAAGCCGTCTTCAACGAGACTCACCTGTGGGCGATCCTCCTCTTGGCGTTTCTTGCCATTGCCGGTGAATTGAAGCCGATACGTCTACCCCAGGTCGACGCGGAGGGCAGAACCCTCTCGATTTCTACCCCGTTTGTGCTCGCGCTCATTGCCGTCGCTGGCGTCGGGGTCGCCATGGTGGTGCAGGCGATAGCGAGTATTGCGGACGACGTCCTGAACCGTCGCGAAATGAGCAAGTCGCTGTTCAACACGTCGCAATATGCGGTGAGCGTCCTGGTGGGGGCCGCGATCTACTCATTGTTGACTCAAACCCCGTTCTGGGGCGTAGCGACCGTCGTCGATGGAAGCCGCATCGGCCCGCTCTTGGTTGCTGGCCTCGGGATGATTGCCGCGAACTGGCTCATCGTGGCAGGCGTGATCTCGATCTCGGCTCGCCAGCCCTTGCGTGCGGTGCTCGGCGCCGACTTCCGGGACTTCCTGGTCACCAATATCGTCTTGCTCTGCGTCGGCGGAATCGCGGCGATCGTCGCGGACGACGGCGCCGTCGCGGTGGCGCTCGTTGGCGCGCCGGTGGTGGCCGCGCATCTGCTGTTGTCGGTGTCAGCTCGTCATGCACACGACGCCACACACGATTCGCTCACGGGCCTTGGCAACCGCGGCCAACTGCAGCGCGACCTTGCTCGTGCGTTTGACGCTTCCGAAGCTTCCAACCCGTCCGACACGGTCGGTCCCAGCCTCGTCCTGTTCGACCTCGACCACTTCAAGGACATCAACGACACCCTCGGCCACCCCGTCGGCGACCAGATTCTGCGCCACGTGGCGCGAAAACTGGAGGCCTCCGCACCGGAGAACGCCTCAGTACACAGGCTGGGTGGCGACGAGTTCGCGGTCGTCTATCGCGGCGGACTCGCTGGGGCACGCCAGATGGCGCGCGAGTTGCTCGCCTCGTTCGACAACGCAGTCCCGGTGGGTCAACTCGAACTCCTGGTGCGCGCGAGCGTCGGAGTCGCGGTCGCCCCAGAGCACGGCCGCAACGGCGAGACACTCATGAAGAACGCGGACATCGCGTTGTATCACGCCAAGCTAGAACGCGATCGCATCAGCACCTATTCGCCGGACCTCGACGTCAACACCGTCGAGCGCCTCCAACTCCTGGCAGACCTCCGTACCGCGCTCGACACACGGCAACTTCACATCGCCTATCAACCGCAGGTGGACCTCATCAACCACCGCATCGTGGGCGTCGAGGCCCTGGTCCGCTGGTACCACCCGCGCCTCGGACTCGTTGGCCCGGACGAGTTCATCCCCTTGGCGGAGAATTCCGGCCTGATCTTTCCCCTCACCGCGTTCGTGCTCGACACCGCGCTTGGTCAGCTCGCCTCGTGGCGCGCCTCGGGCCACGACCTACGCCTCGCGGTCAACCTCTCCGCGCGGCACCTGTCGGACCTCGCGCTGCCCGAGCAGATCACCGCCGCAGCCAAACTCCACGGGGTTCCCCTCAGCGCTCTGGTGCTCGAGGTGACGGAGACCGGCATTCTTTCCGACCCCGTCCGCGCGGATGTTGTCATTCGCACCTTGCGTAGCCGTGGCGTCGAGATCTCGATTGACGACTACGGCACCGGTAACGCATCGCTCAGCTACCTCAAGCGCCTCGAGATCGACGAACTCAAGATCGACCGCTCCTTTGTATGCGATATCGGTAGCGACGCCCACGACCTGATCATTGTGCGCTCCACGATCGAACTTGCGCTCGCGCTCGGGCTACGCGTGGTCGCCGAGGGAATTGAGGACGAGGCCACCACCGAGACCTTGCGCGCGATGGGCCGTGTCATCGGCCAGGGGTACTACTTCGGGTATCCGAACTCGGCTGAAGAGATGGGGGCGCGGCTACGCGCTGACCGAAGCATCGCGGCGTCCGGCAAGCCGGCGATCGGCTGAGCGTGCTCGTTCTGATCCTATGCGCGCTCGCGGTGGTGTCACCGCTGATCGCATGGCGCTGGCCAGCGGGCCTGCTGCTGCGTCGCTGGACATGGCCCGCGCTCATCTGGATTGCCCTTGCGCTGCAACTGGTGGCGCTCGAAGTCCCCATGCCTCACGTGCTGGCGTCCGCCCTTCACATCCTCACGTACGCGGTAGCGGTCGGGTTCCTGTGGCTGAATCGACGCGCGGCTGGCGTGTGGTTCGTCGCCGCGGGCGCCGCGCTGAACGGGATCGTGATCGCTCTGAACGGAGGCACGCTGCCCGCCAGTCGCGCGGCGAGCGAGGCAGCAGGGATCGACAGCGGGGACGAGTTCGCCAACTCGGCCGTGCTCGAGAACCCGGTGCTGCCGTGGCTGGGGGACGTCTTCGCCTGGCCGGAGCCGCTTCCGCTGGCCAACACCTTCAGCGTCGGCGACGTCTTGATCGTGCTCGGCGTCTGGGTCGCGGCGTGGAGCGGGACGCGCCGCATCGGCAAGCCACTCATACCGGCCGATGCCCCACACTCGCCGGAAGGGGACTCGAGCCGTCAGCAGGACCCGACCTGAACTGACACGTCATGTGTCGCGGTCGCGACATTGCCCGCAGCATCGCGCGCCTCGACTCTTACATGCACCACATCGTTGAGGAGTCCGAGCTCGACGACCGATAGCGGGGAGAGCGCTCCGGTCCATGTGCCGCCGCCCGCGTCGGTGAGGGCCATCGACGCGTCGAGTCCGCCGACGGCGGTGACTCGCAACCCGACGCTCGTGACCGCTACGTTGTCAGTGACCACTACCTCCACGGGAGCCGGGGCCCCACACCACAGGCTGTCGAGCAACCACGCTGTCAGTCCGCTCACGTTGACCCCGTCGATGATCGGCGCCACGGTGTCGGCCACCGGTCCTTCGGGCAGCAGGTCCGTCACGGTGTTGTTGATTCCCTCGACCACGTCTGGCACGGTGGCTTGCCCGGAGCCCTGTGTCGGCACCCCCTCGGGTGCCGCTTGCGGGGTCGGTGCGTGAGTGCCTGTGACCTCGTCACCTGGCGGATCCGCGAGTGCCGTCCGCGCGGTCGACCCGCCTGGCAGGTCGTCGTCGGTCGTCGGTTCGGCGACGGCCCGCACAATCGGCTCCTCGAGCGAGGTGGGCTCCGGAGTGGGTCCCGGAGAAGGATCCGGATCGAAGAGCCACCACACTCCGGCCGTGGCCGCCGCGGCGGCTGCCGTTCCGACCGCGAGCGCCGCCCATCCCGTGACGCCGAACCCGGCGATGCGAATGGTCCGCCTGGCTCGTGAGCCGAGATGCACCACCTCGGTCTGCGAGGCGGCGACCATCAATGGAGTTGCCGCGGGCGCGTCTGCGACGTCAGCGCCGCCTGCTTGGACCCGTTCAGTCAGTTCATCGAGCAGGGCGTCGCGGCGGGCAAGTTGCGTCGATTCCGCACGGGCCACCACCGCCCGCATCACGTCGTCGAGTTCGCTCATGAGGCCACCTCCGTCCCGAGGGCGCTCGCAAGCGCGTGGCGTCCGCGACTCAATTGCGTCTTGACCGTGCCAACCGACACTCCGAGGGTGTCGCCTATCTGGCTCACCGTGAGTCCCTCGAAGTAGTGCAACGCGAGAGTGACCCGCTGTCGCTCCGGCAGATGCTGCATGGCGTCGTGCACAGCGATGATGTCGACGGAGCGGTCCGACTCGTCATCCTCGCCGTCGGCGTAGTCCACTGCCCGCACATATGCGCGGTGTTGGGCGTCAGCACGACGCCACGACTGTTTCACGTAATTGATGGCCACCACCGTGATCCAGGCGGACAGGTTATCCGGCTCGCGGTCCTCGCTGAGCGTCTTCACGAGCGCGTCCTGGACGGCATCCTCGGCCCGTTCACGGTCACCCGTGGCGAAGGCCACTGCTCCGACGACTCGCGAATAGTCGGAGTCCAGGAAGGCGGCCACGCGATCCCGCGTGGCCGCCGTGGCGGTCATGTGTGCGTACCCTCCTGGGGACATGGGGTGCTCGCCACCACCATAAGCAGCCGGATGGCTAGTTGTCGCGGTCAATGAGTGCGGCCGCGTCGATGTCAATCAGCGGACTCGACGATCCGTGGTCATTGCCCACGGTGGCTCCGATGACACCGTCGAGAAGAGAGCCACCGCCGGCCACTCCTCCCACTTCGGTGACAGCGTCCAGGTCGATTAGTGCGCCTCCGCCAAGGTTGCCGACGGGGTCTGCGACGTCGAGGTCGACGTCCGCGTCGATCAGGGAGCCGCCCGAACCGGTGCCGGAACCTGACCCGGAACCAGAGCCGTCGCCGGAACCAGAGCCGTCGCCGGAACCTGACCCGTCACCGGAACCAGAGCCGTCGCCGGAACCAGAGCCGTCGCCGGAACCAGAGCCGTCGCCGGAACCTGACCCGTCGCCGGACCCGTCCGCTGGGAGACACGTGGGCAGGTCGGTGGTCGAGGTCGCCGACGCACCGCCACCGATCGACACTGCGGCGCCTGCATCCAGTGCCGATCCGTCGTGACCGGCGGAGACGGCGGCATCGACCTCGACAAGATCATCTGACTCGGCCGCGGCGCTTCCGCCAATCGCCCAGGTGGCGATGACGGCCAGAAGTGCACCTACGGCCGCCGACGAGACGCCGACGGTGGTGATGCGGCGTTGCGGGTCGTTGGCGCGGGAAATGGGGGACATGGGGGACATGATCCTGCTCCTTTCGTGCATTGCTTCATTGCGGTTGCTACCTAGGAGTCACTCCACAATGAAGATGCGCGAAAGGTATGAATGGTTGACACGGATTTGTAGCGTTCCCACAAGCGGGGCCTCGTTACAACCGTTTGACCACGCGTGCCGGGTTGCCTGCGACCACCACGTCGGGCGGTACATCCTTGGTGACGACGGAGCCAGCGCCCACCACGGCGCGCGCGCCGATCGTCACGCCGGGGCACACCACCACGGAGCCGCCCAGCCAGGCGTCGTCCTCGATCGTGATGGGCAGCCCGATCTCCCAGCCCTCCCGACGCAGTTTCACGTCGAGTGAGTGGTTCGGTGTGTACAGACGCGTGCCGGGCCCAATCAGGACGTTGTTGCCGATGGTGATTCGCCCAGAACCGATCACCAACAAGTCGCTGTTGATGAACACGTTCGAGCCGATCGACATGCGCTCGCCGTATTCGACGGAGATGGGCGGCCGGATATCCAGGCCCGGTCCACAGGAGTCGATAGCGGCAGCGAAGGCGGCCGTCATCGCGTCTCGGTCCTCGAAGTATCTGGCGCTGACCTCGCGACACACCTCGAGCGTCTCGCGCTGCAGCTCCGGCAACTCCGGCCCAGCGCGGTACTTGAACCAATCGTCGTCGCGCAGCCTGTCCAGCGAGGTGCGGGACGGGTCGTCTTGCGGGCGTTCGTTCTTTCGCTCGCGCCAGGCGGCGTCGGTCATGGCAAGCCTTTCTCGTGGTCTCTGCCTCCATCCTCGCCTACGCGCCTAGCTGAGGCGAACGGCGCCGGTCCCGGAGGGCTAGCCCGAGCGTCGGCGTTCCCCACGCACCCTCGCGATGATCCACGCAATGAGCGCGGCGAACACGCCGAGGTGCGCCACCACTGCGACCGCAACCAGTAGCCACCAGGTCCCATTGTTGAGGCCCAGGTGTGTGCCGAGCAGCGCCAGCACCAGAAGCACCCCACCCACCACCAGCACGTGGTTCCTTATCGCCGTGCGCGTCATGTGTGCATCACTACCGCGAGCGCCCCGAGGGCCATTACTGCGATCGAGATCAGCACCGTGATCGTGATGCTCATCGCTCGCCTGGCGCGCTGTGTCCGTTCTGTCATGGTTGTCATCCCTTTCTTGTTGTTTAGGCCTGTGCGAGAGCTTCGCGAATGGGCATGTCCGCGGCCTCGTAAGCCGGGACGATGCTGGATGCGGCGGCCGCCGCCGTCATGACGAGCGCCGTGAGGGCTACGCCCGGCCACCACCACGTGTACGGCAGCGCCGCGCCCGTGAAGATCGCGCCCACGGCGCTCTCCACGACTCCCGTCAGCACGGTGGCCAACGCGACGCCTGCCAAGAGGGCGAGTCCCACGACCACGAGAGCCTCGATCACCACCATGCGGATCACCGCGCGGGACTGCGCGCCCGCCGACTTCATGAGGCCGATCTCTCCTCGCCTTTCCGCCACGGCGGTGGACATCGCCTCCACGAGCGCCAAGAGCCCTACGGCACCCAAGCCGATCGACATCACGAGCAAGAGCCCCGTGATGATGTAGAGGTGGTCATCGAGCGACTGCTTCGCGTCCGTCGCGGTGCCAGCGATCTCGATGCTCGCGTCCGAGCCCTCCATGACGCGCTCCAGCGCCGCGAGTGAAGCATCCTCCCCTTCGCCGGTGACCCTCAGCACCGTGGCGGAGGACGGGTTCATCGACGAGAGCGGCTCGGATACCCACACCGTGCCGTCCAGACCGCCGCTGAGCTGACGCACCACGCCCACTACGGTCCACGTCGCATCGTCGCCCTCCAAGGTGAGGGTGTCGCCCACACTCAGTTCGGGATCAGCGAGCGATTGTGAGACCACCACTGCGTGGTCGTCGTCCGCACTCAGTTGCCGGCCGTCCACCAAGGGAAAGGTGGCGCTCGTCGAGTCGGCAGGAGGCGACAGCACTGCGGCAACGTCCCCCACCTGTCCGTCAGGCCCAGTCACCGTGGCCACGGCCGTGTTCCAGTACTCGAGTCGCGCGAGGCCCTCGCGAGCGGCCGATGCGTCAAGGGATTCGCGCGGGATGGGCTCGGTCAACCGTGCCTGCACGTCAAAGTCCTGAGCGCGAAACTCGTCCGCGACGATGCGGTCCCACGCCGCGCCCGTGTTGAGCGCGGTGATGACGGCCGCAGCCCCCACGCCCAGCGAGACTCCCGTCAGCACGAGGCGACCGGGCTGCCGCCACGCATTGCGTCCGCCCATCGACACGGCGCGCCCCCATCGCGGTCCCACGACGGTTCTTCGTGGCGCTCGAGCCGGGGCAGTGGAGCCCGTGACGATCGACTCCCGCACGGGGATTCGGCTGAGCCTGCGCACCGGTAGCCCCACGGCGGCCAGCGGAACCACCAGCGCCACGGCCGCTTGAACGGGAAACACCCACCACGCGGCCAGCATTGAGGTGGCGTCGAGGTTGAGCAGCGTGAAGGCGAAACTGCTGAGGGCCCACGTGCCCGCCATGGCCCCGCCGATGCCGAACACCAAACCCGCCGTCGCCACCGCAGCGAGGGCAGTCACATACACACGAGCCACCTGCCCGGACGTGGCGCCGCCGGTCTTCATCACGGCGATCATGCCCGTCGAACGCTTGACTTCCGCCACCACCAGGGTGGACACCAGCGCCACCGCTGCGACGAACGCGACCACGCCGAAGGCCTGCAGCAAGTACAGCAGGGTGCCCATGACCCCCGCCGCCGGGTGTTCGCCGGGTTCGGGCACGGCGACATGGGTGACCGTGAAGCCTTCGGCCGTCAGCGCGCTGGCCGTAGCGTCGGCGATGTCGCTGTTCGTGTCCCTGTCGAACCCTGGCGCGGTGCGCAACGCAAGAGCGGTGAGGTTGCCGCCCACGCCGATGTCCGCCAGCGTGCCGGGACTCACCAAGCCGATGACCTGCCCTGTCATCCATGCGGGAGTGCGGCCGGGATCATGCGCCAGCCCCACCACGGAGAGTTCGGCCTCGCCGCCTGGTGATTGCGCCGTGATGCTGTCGCCCACCGCTACGTCGACCTCTTGGAGCGACGCGCGCTCGAGCACGATCTCGCCATCTTGGGGCGGCCAGTTGCCGCTTTCCGCGAACGCGATGCCGATGTCCCACGCGGCGAAGTCCGCGACGGCGATGAGCGTGAGGGGTTGCCAGCCTTCGGCCGACGCCATGCGCACCGTGACCTCGCGGCGTGCCTCGGCTTGGGTCACGCCCGTGACGTCGCGCGCGATCGCCTCCGCAGCGACGGCGTCGCCGGTGAGGGTGAGCGTCGCGTCGGCTGGCTGCGTCGACGCGTAGCTGTCCTCGATGGTCCTCTCGATTACCGTGTGGGAGCCCAGGATCGCGCCCACGGCGCCCACGCCCACCGCGATGGCCGCGATCATGAGTCGCGTGCGCCCGGCATTGGAGCGAAGGACGCCCTTCACGAGCGCCGTGCGCGCGGTCATGCGTCGCTCGCAATGCGTCCGTCGGCGATGGTGACCACACGGTCCAGCAGCGCGGACAGCCCTCGCTCGTGCGTGACCATCAGCACCGCGGTGCCGGTATCCGTGAGGTCCTTGAGCAACTGCAGGATCATCTCGCCGGTGTGACTGTCGAGGTTGCCGGTCGGCTCGTCGGCGGCGATGAGTGCTGGTCGATTGGCGAGCGCCCTGGCGACCGCGACCCGCTGTTGCTGCCCGCCGGACAAGGCACCGGGCGCCTTGTCGATCTGGTCCGCCAGGCCGACGGAGGCGAGCAGGTCCCGGGCGTTGGCTAGCCGGTCCTGGCGGGGGATAGCACCCAAGAAGTCCATGGGCAGCATGACGTTTTCCGCCACGGTGAGGGTGGGGATCAGTTGGGGGAATTGGAACACCACGCCAACGTGTTCGCCGCGCCACCTGGCCAACTCGTCCTCATCAAGAGAGGTCACGTCGCGACCGGCGACCGACACCCGCCCGGACGTGGGCCGGTCAATGCCGGTGACCAGGTTAAGCAGGGTCGACTTCCCGGAGCCCGAGGCACCCACGACGCCCACAAACTGCCCTGGCTCAATGGTGAGGGTCGCGTCGGCGATTCCCGCGAGGCTTCCGTCGGGTGTCGGATAGCGGCGCTCGGCCCCATCGAGAGCGACCACGGTCGTGTCGGTGGTGGTGACAGTCATGGATCGTTTCCCTTACAGTGAGTTCACTACCGAACACGTTGTTCGGTTGTCGTGACTCCAGGAAAGCCCACCGAGGCCAGGGATTCAATCGACAATCACGCCGCGTTGTCCGCTACCGAACAGATCCGCCGAATTGCCCGGTAACGGAACGAGGGCGAGTGGCGACGCGAGAGAACGAGGGAGGCGCTGATGGCTCGGGCGCACGATAGACGCGTGGCGCGGACGCAGAGCGCGCTCCAGGAAGCACTGTTCGGCCTCATCCAGGTCAAGCGCTACGACAAGGTGACGGTGCAGGACATCATCGACCGCGCGAACGTGGGGCGCTCCACCTTCTACGCGCACTTCGATACCAAGGACGACCTCTTGTTGTCATCGCTGGAGCGGCTCACTGCGGACATCGACAGGTTCCTGGAGGAGGAGTCGGGGCTCGAGGGGCCAGTGCTGCCCGTGCGAGGGCTGTTCCATCACGTGGCCGAGCAGCAGCCGGTGTTCCGCGCGCTGTTTGGGACCAGCGGCATCGACCTGGTCACCCGAGCCGCGCGGGACATGCTCGCCGAACGCGCTCTGCACACCATCAGGGAACGCGAGGCGGCTGGAATCCGGCATCCGGTGGACGCCGAGACGCGCGCAGCGTTTCTGGCCGGTTCACTCATGACGTTTGTGGGGTGGTGGCTCGATGCAGGTTTCCCGATGGGTCCCGACGGCGCCGCGCACACCTTCGCCGCGCTGGTGGCCGCCGCCTGACGCGAGGCGCCACGGCCAGTGCACGCCTTTGCTTGGTGGTGACGGCTACCAGTCGGAGCCGCACCTCTCCCCTGAATCGTCTTCCACTTGCACGGTCGCGTGAGCCAGGCCGTGCCCACGCAACACCTCTTGCGCGGCGCGCACCACGTCGGCCGTCTGCGACTGCTCGCTCACCAGGTGGACGCTGGCCACGTCCATGCCGGACGTGAGGGTCCACACGTGCACGTCGTGGACGTCCGTGACGGAGGGGAGTGCCCCTAGCTGCTGCGTCAGGGCCTCAACGTCGAGGGACGTGGGCGCGGCCTGCACCAACATGCGCACTGCCTCCCTCCCGAGAGAGATGGCGCGCGGCACGATGAAGGCGGCAAGCGCGAGCGCCACCACGGCATCGGTGTACGGCCAGCCGGTGGTGAGAATGACGATCGCGGAGACGATCACCCCCACGGAGCCGACCGCGTCGGCCATCACCTCCAGGTAGGCGCCGCGCACGTTGAGACTCTCCTTGGCCCCGGCGTGGAGTAGCCGAAAGCTCGCCACATTGACGGCGAGGCCCGCGATGGCGACCACGAGCACCGGCCAGGCGTCCACCTCCACTGGGTCGCGCAAGCGGCCGATGCCTTCCATGGCGACGTACGCGGCGACGCCCAACAACAACGCGGCGTTCGCAAGCGCGGCGAGTACTTCCCAGCGGTAGTGGCCGAAGGTCTGCTTGGGGTTGCGGGCCGCGCGGCGCGCGGCCGTGACGGCGGCGAGCGCCATGCCGACGCCGAGCGCGTCGGTCGCCATGTGCCCGGCGTCGGCCAAGAGCGTCAGGGACTGGGTGAGTAGACCCGCGACCACCTCGACGCCCACAAACGCCAAGACGAGCGCGAGCACCCAGGCGAGGGCGCGCCGGTGCTTGCCTCCTTGGGAGGCGGCGGGGCGAGAACCGCCTGAGCGGGGGGAGCCGCGACCGCTCACGAGGCGGGTCCGTCCCCGCGTTCGGCCAAGTAGTGCTCGGCGGCGACGTCGAGCAGCACACGAATGTGAGCGTCGGCGACCTGGTACCAGATTTCGCGCCCCTTGCGCTCGGAACGCACCACGCCTGCCGCCTTGAGCTTGGCGAGTTGGTGGCTGGTGGCGGAGTGCGCGCTACCGGCAGCGGCCGCCACGTCGGAGACGCACATGGGGCCGCCTTCTACTAGCGCGTAGACGATGCGGAGACGCGAGGGGTCGGAGAGCAAGGCAAAGGGGGCGGATAGGCGCTCGGCCTGCGCGGCGTCGATGCCGTGCGGCAAGGGGGAGTGGAGGTGCGGTTCCGTCATGACCATTCCTGAATATATGAGCAGATGATCCCATATTACTTCGAACTGGGACCATTCGCGACCCTCAACGAGCATCGGGCGGATAACCTGGGGCGATGCTCACGTTCGCGCCCGTCGTGGAGGACTTCTGGCAGGGCTTCTTGGCCGGCCGGTCCCTGGCCAAACGACCAGGATTCCGCCTCACCCTCAACCCCGGCCTCGCCGACGACCGCCGCGTCGTGATCCGCACGCTGCCAGACGGCACCGTCGAGGCGGCCCTGCATCCCGCAGCGGCCGCCGCCGTGGCGCTTGGCCCCGACGCCGACGAGTCCGGCCTGCGCGCCGCGCTCGACCGCGAGGGCATCGTCCTAGCGGAGCTCGAGCACGTGTGGTACTACCCGGTTGCCGAGCGCGCCGCCGTCGAGGCTGAGCCGCTACCACCAGGCCTGCGCGCTCTCACAGACGACGACGCAGAGGCGTTCGCCGCTTTCCACGCCGCCAACTCGGAGGCCGATCGCGACGAGGCCTTCGTCGAACTCGACCACTGGGCCGTGTTCGGCCAGTTCGAGGGCGACCAGCTCGTCTCCGTCGCCAGCGCCTATCCGTGGCGGGAGGCCGCACTGGCCGACATCGGCGTGCTGACCACACCGTCGGCGCGGGGCAAGGGCTATGGCCGGGCAGTGGTGCGCGCCATTGCGGCACACGTCTACGCACAAGAACACGAACCCCTGTATCGATGCGGGGACGCCAACGCGGTGTCGCAGGCAACGGCGCGCTCTGCCGGCATGGCGGAGTACTGCACCTGGCAGACCGTCGAGTCCGCGGAGGACCAGTAGCCGCGTGCGTGGAGGCGGGAGGCGGCTCGGCCATAGGCGCGACACGGCCGCGCGTCGACGATGACACAATCGGTGCATGGACCTGCCGATTCTTGGAACCATCGACCTCACGCCCACAGGCGTCTTCCTGTTCTTGGCCGCAGCCCTCGCCGTCGTGTACTTCGGGCGGCAACTGTTCGGCGTCGGCCGTGCGGGGCGTGACGCGCCCCAGCAAGAGGAGCCGACGCAGGTGGAGTCAGCCGACGACGCAGGCACGGTCGAGGCCGACGAAGCCGTCGGGGAGGGCGCCGACGACGCAGACGGCTCGCACAAGCCGTAGCGTTTCGCTCGCGCGGCGCGCTTGACCTCGCATCGAACACGTGTTCGAATGAGGCATGCGGTGGCAGGGGCAGAAACTCGAGTCTGACGCTGCCGACGCGCTCCCTGGACTCGCGAAAATCAGCAACCTGATCCGCTCGGTTCAGACCCCGGAATTCGCTGGCGTCACGTTTCACGAGGTGGCGGCCAAGAGCGCCCTCAACCGGGTGGGGCCCGGCAGCGCCGTGCCGTTCGCGTGGACCATCAACCCGTATCGCGGCTGCTCGCACGCGTGCGTGTACTGCTTCGCGCGGCCCAGCCATCGCTACCTCGAACTGGACGCTGGCAACGACTTCGACTCACAGGTGATCGTCAAGGTCAATGTGGCCCAGGCGTTGAGGCACGATCTCGCGCGCCCCACGTGGGCCCGCGAGCACGTGGCGCTCGGCACCAACACCGATCCGTATCAGCGGGCGGAGGGCAAGTACCGGCTCATGCCGGGCATCATCAACGCCCTTGCCGAGGCGCGCACGCCCTTCTCGATTCTCACCAAGGGCACCCTGATGAGGCGAGACCTCCCGCTGCTGGCCGAGGCCGCTCAATCGGTCGAGGTGCAGCTCGCCATGTCGATCGCGATCTTTGACGACGAGCTCCAGTCGACCATGGAGCCAGGCACGCCCACCACGGCGGCGCGGCTCGCAACGGTCTCTGCCGCGGTGGAGGCTGGCTTTGACGTGGCCGTGTTCATGATGCCGATCCTGCCGTTCCTCACCGATAGCGCCGATCACCTAGACGCGGCGCTCGAGCGCATCAAGCAATCGGGAGCCACCCAAGTGAGCTACACCAGCCTGCACCTGCGGCCCGGCGTGAAGGAGTGGTATGCCGCGTGGCTGCACCGGCATCGTCCCGACCTAGTGCCGCGTTACCGCGCCCTGTATGGCGACGGCGCCTACGCTCCCAAGTCCTACAGGCGGCGCCTCGCGGAGACCATCAGGCCGCTCATGGACGCGCACGGGCTCGCGAAGGCCGCCACGGATGAGGGCACGGGGAGCGCGACCACTCGGGCGGAGGCGCGCGACGCCGACGGCGAGTGGCGTACAGGGGTGGCGGCACCGGGGGTTAGGATGCCGGAGCCGCAGCCAGCGCTGTTCTGAGGGGAATTACACGCCCAGTTGGGCAAATAGCGCCTTGCGGTTGGCATTGATGGTGGTCCGGTGGTCAGCCACCCAGGCGCCGCGAAAGCCGCGCGGCACGATCTCGGTCAATTGCACCGACATGCTCCAGAGCCGATACAGCGTGAGACGCGCATCCGCTGCCTCGTCCAGCCCCGTCGCGGTGGCGGCCTTCGCGTCCAGGGGAACGGTGCCACCGGCACGCTGGTATCCGGTCAGTAGCGGTTCAGCGATGGCCCCGGTGGTCATCGACAGCGCCCCGCAGAAGTCCTGCAGGGGGTCGCCAAACAAGGCCCTCTCAAAGTCGACGACGCCGTGCACGCTTCCAGATTCAGGGTTGAGCAGCACGTTGCCTGGCCACAGGTCGTTGTGCACCAAGGTGGGCACCGTCACGGCTGCCAGGGCCTGGGCGCTCACCGCGAGCGCATCGATGAGCCGGTCGGGCTCGATGTCGACGCCCCACTGTTCGGCATCGTGGATCGCGGCATCGATCAGTGACGCGACAAAGCCGGGCCACGTGGCCGCGCCCAAGGCGAACCCCTGCGCCGGGTATCCGAACACCGCGCCCTTGACGGACTGGATCGCCGCCATGATCGCACCCACTTGCTCCCAGGCATGGGCGTTCGCCTTGGCGGACATCGACCCCTCGACGGTGTCCCACGGCACTCCTGACACGTGTTCCGTGACCAGGATGTCAACGTTGGCGACGGAGCGCGTGAAGTCGCTGAGGATCACGCGGGGGCTCGGCACGCCGGCCACGTCCGCGAGCGCCATCAACATGTCGCGCTCGGTGGCGAGCATGTCGCGCTCATACGTGAGCAGCGGCGTGCGGCCGTCGGCAAGCACCGACTCTGGAACGGATGTCTTGAGCACCACGGTGGTGCCGTTGTCTAGGTCGGCGGCCTGCACCGCGCTGAACGTCCCACCGGACAGGATGCGATGTCCGATGACGGTGCCGAGTGGCGCGAGCACCTGCGCGATCTCGGGTGCGCTGAGGGGCCTCTGGGTACGCAGCATCGTCGGTTGGTCGCTCACCATGTGCAGAGGCTACGCGTCCATCCGCCGCAGCACCCACTTGCGGGCCTCGATGGCCAGCGGCACGATCGCGGCCAGCGCTACGCACATGCCCCACTGGCTGAGGCTGAGCGGTGCCGTGGAGAACGCCTCATTGAGCAGCGGCACGTGCACCACGGCCACCTGGAGCAGTGCGGACAGAGCGACGGCGCCCCACAGCCACCGGTTGGTCGCCAGGTGCCGCACCACGCTGACCGTCTCCGAACGGGCGCTGAACGCGTTGGTCAGGTGCGAGAGCACCAGCACGGTGAACGCGCCGGTGCGCGCCGTGTCGAGGGACTCGGAACCCTCGATCATGCCCCCTGGGAGCATGGCGTCGAGTGTCGCGAGCGTCACCACCGCCATGACGATGCCGGTGAAGGCCACGCCTCGCCACATGCGAGCGTCGATGAGCCGGTCCGTCATCTTGCGGGGCTTGCGCGCCATCAGATCGTCGGCATACGGCTCCGCGCCAATCGCGAGCGCGGGCCCCAGGTCCGTCAGCAGGTTGATCCACAGAATCTGGGTGGCCAGCAGCGGCACCGCGATGACCTCGCCGTGCCCGGTCAGTCCCAGCACACCCGCGCCGACGACGCCGAGGAAGACGGCGAGTACCTCGCCCATGTTCGATGCGAGGAGGTAGCGCAAGAACCGCTTGATGTTGTCGAGGATGCCGCGCCCCTCGCGCACCGCCGTCACGATGGTCGCGAAGTTGTCGTCGGCCAGGATCATGCTCGACGCCTCGCGCGCCACCTCGGTGCCGCCCAACCCCATGGCCACGCCGATGTCGGCGCTACGCAGCGCGGGCGCGTCGTTCACGCCATCGCCAGTCATGGCGACCACGTTGCCGTGCGCCTGGAGCGCGTCGACGATCCGCAACTTGTGTTCGGGAGCCACGCGCGCGAACACGGCGCAATCGACCACCGCGTCGTACAGGGCGTCCTCGGCCATGGCGGCGACCTGGGCGCCCGTGAGCACGGTGTCGTCGGCGGCAATCCTCAAGTCTTGAGCGATGGCCGACGCGGTGACGGGGTGGTCGCCCGTGATCATGACGACGCGCACTCCGGCGCCTTGAGCGTCGGCGACAGCGTCGCGGGCTTCTGGCCGCGAGGGGTCGACCAGGCCGGCCACTCCCACGTAGGTGAGGTCGTGCTCGGCGTCCTCGCCCGCCGCCTCGCCCTCGTCCAGGCGACGCGTAGCGACCGCGAGTGTGCGCATTCCGCGACTCGCGAGGGCCGAGGTGGCGGCGAGCGCTCCTCGCCGTGCGTCGTCGTCGAGCGGCGTGACGGACTCTCCCTCGAGCTTGCCGCTGCAGAGGCCCAATACGGCCTCTGGTGCGCCCTTGACGTGAAGGGTCCGCACGCCGTCGGCGTCCTCGGTCACCACGGACATCCGTGCCCGCTGCGCGCTGAAGGGCACCGCAGCCACTCGGTTTGCGGTGGCGCTGCCGGTCTCTCGTCGGCCCATGAGCCGTTCGGCCTCGAGAAAGGCGACGTCCGTGGGGTCACCGTTGATGTCGTCCTGGTCGGCGCTGGTGACGGCGTCGTTCGCCAAGCAGGCCGATGCGATGAGCGCGTCGAGTTCAGCGGCGGCGGCAGGGTCGGTGGGTGGAGTGCCGTCGAAGTCTGCCGCGTTGTGGGTGGTTTCCACCGCCGCGAGCGTCATGCGGTTGAGGGTGAGGGTGCCGGTCTTGTCGGTGCAGATGATCGACGCGGAACCCAGGGTTTCGACCGAGGACAGATCCCGCACGATCGCCTGGTGGTCCGCCATGCGTCGCACACCCAGCGCGAGCACCACCGACAGGATCGCGGGCAGGCCCTCCGGCACCGCCGCCACGGCAAGGGCGACGCCCAGCAGCAGGACCTCTACCGCCTGTGCGAACGTCGTGACGTCTGACGTGAGCCACACGGTGGCGATCACGACGGTCGCAATGGCGAGCACCGCGATGCCGAGCGTCCGGCTCAGGTGAGAGATCTCGCGTTGCAGGGGAGTGGGGTCGGCCTCCGTCTCGCCCAGCATGCGAGCGATGCGCCCGGTCTCGGTGTCCATGCCTGTCGACGTGACGATGGCGCGGCCGGTGCCGCGCGTCACGGCAGTACCCGCGAACACCATGCAGGTGCGGTCTCCGACGTCGGCGGGTGCCTCCAGCGGGGCCGTGCCCTTTTGAACCGGCACGCTTTCGCCGGTGAGCACCGCCTCTGCCACCCTCAACTCGGAGGTCACCAGGCGGGCGTCGGCCGCGACGGCATCGCCTTCTGCCAGCATGAGGAGGTCGCCCAGTACTACCTTGGACGCGGGAATCCGCTGTGGGTGGCCGTCTCTCATCACCAGTGCTGTGGCGGCGCTCATCCGTTGGAGGGCGGCGACGGCGGACTCTGAGCGGCGTTCCTGCACCAGGCCGAGGGCGGCGTTGGCGAGCACCACCAGGGCGATGACGATGGAGTCGTATGGCACCCCGTGGCGTCCCTCGACCAGCCACGCCGTGAGGGTGACGGCGAAGGCGGCGATCAGCAGGTAGACGAGCGGATCCGCGAATTGGTTGAGCAGGCGGCGCTGCCACGACACGGTCTTGCGGGCCGTGAGCGAGTTGGGGCCGTCAGACGCGAGTCGCTCGGCCGCCTCCTGGGAGGTGAGGCCTGCCTCGGCGTCGGCGCGCGCCAACTGTTCCACCTCGTCGGCGGTCTGCAAGGAAACGTCGAGGTCGGTGGTGACAAGTGCCATATTCGATGGTCTCCGGGCATATGGCCCCTGGCGGGGGACCTGGGTCCGGGGGCGGGGCGTGCGTACGACGCGCTGGCCCGGGTGCCGTCGTTATGGCCGCACTGCCCCGAGTTGGTCTTCTACCTCGATGCCCAGTTCCTCAAGCAGCGCGCGCACCTTGACCTCGATCGCGTCGCGTACCGGGCGCACGTTCTCCAGCGAGTCGCCTGGAGGCGCGTCGAACGTCCAGTCGAGGTAGCGCTTGCCTGGATAGACGGGGCACGAGTCCCCGCAACCCATGGTGACGATCACATCGGCGGCACCAAGGGTCTCGTCAGTCCACGGCTTGGGGAACTCTTGCGTGATGTCGATGCCGATCTCGGCCATCGCCTCGATGGAGTAGCGGTTGAGCGACGTGCCGGGTTCGGAACCGCCCGACCATGCGACCGCCTTGTCGCCAGCGAGCTTGTCGAAGATCCCGAGCGCCATCTGTGACTTGCCAGCGTTGTGCACGCACAGGAAGAGCACCACTGGCTTCCCGTCAGCAACGAAGCCCTCGACGCGGCTGAAGGCCTGGAGCCGCTGACGCGCGAAGCGCTCTGCGAGCAACGGCAGGAACGTGGTCACGGTTGCCTTGGAGGCGAACTGGTCGTACGAGCTGGTGAGGAAGTGTTCAATCGTCTCTCTTCCGAACACCCCTGTGAACTCGGCCTCCAGCCGGGCCGCTGTGACCTCGAGCGCGAGCGTCTGGTCGATGGTGAGGGTCTGTTCCCTGTGAAGGTTGTCGCTCATGGTCCTATCCGTGGGTGAGGGCCTCGGCCAGGCGGCCGACGCGGGGGGTGAGGTCGTCAAAGGCGTTGCGAAATTCGGCCGCGGTTCCCGTTGCCGGGTCGGGGATCGACCAGTGCAGGTCCACGCGGTCGCGGCCAAGACACTCGAAGGCGTTGTCGCACACTGCGACGACGATGTCTTGGGGGCGTAGTACCTCGCCGGTCGACGTGGGCGTGGGAGACAGGGGGGCGAGCCCGTGAGACGCCAGTTCGGCGATGGCGAGCGGGTGAATCTCAGCGGCGGGGGAGGTGCCGGCCGATGCCACATGGGCGATCTCGTGCCGGGCCATCAGGCTCGCGGCGAACTGGGACCTCGCAGAGTTGGCTGAACACACGAAGACCACGCGGCGACCTTCTGGCGCGGGTCCCGCGAGCGCGGTCGCCGCAACCACGGGGTTGTCCCACGCAAGCGTGAGGTAGGAACGTCGTCCGTCTGCGTCGGAGCGACGCCTGCGCAAGACGTCTGCGGACGCGAGGACTCCCAGGTGGTGGGCGAGCAGGTTGGAGGGCTGCCCCGTGCGTTCGCCGAGCTCGCTGGGGGAGAGGTCCTCGAGGGCGAGGGCATCGACGATGGCGAGCCGATGGGGCTCGGACAGTGCGGCGTGCACCGCGGCGCGATTTACCTCAACCATGATTGAGACAATATCAGGCGGGTGTGCGTGGTGCAAGGGCGGGCGTCAGGGCCCGGGGCCCGACGGCGCGGGGCCTACGCCGCGTCTCGGCGCCGCAAGAGCACCGCCGTCACGGCCACCAAGGGGAGGCCGATCAGTGCGAGCACCCCCGCCTCGAGCACCCAGTCTTCTGAGGAGGCGCCGATGCCCGCGACGCCGAGCCCCACGCGGATCACCATGCCCACTAGCGCCAGCGCGCCCACGGCGCCCGTCACCCATGCGAGGCGACGGTTCCTCGCGCGTCGGCTCGCGCTGTCGGTGAAGGCCTCCGGTCGCTCGTCCCGGTAGCGGCGTCGCCACACGTGCAGGCTCGAGAGCTCGCCCACGTACTGCCAACCCGCATCTTGATAGGTCGCGATGTAGTCCTCGTCAACCCTTTGCTGCGGGTCCACGACGTAGCGCACCTGGCTTGCCTTGGTCTTGCGCATGCGCAGGCGAATCGCGCTCATGTCGCCGAGCTCGTCCGGTTGCCAGCCGGCCGCGGCCTCCCGCTCGAACCACGCCTCGAGTCGCTCGGGAGTGGGGTGGGTGAACGGCGCGAGCCAGGCGGTCTTGGTGGTCATGCGATGCCCTTTCCGTAGGCATGGAGGCGTGCGATGCGGCGCGTCTGGTCGTCGAGTGCTTGAGTTCCGCGCTCGGTGAGCACGTAATAGTGACGGCGATCCTCGGTGCGAGTGCGGTCGATCCACCCAGCCCGCTCGAGCTTTTTGAGGCTCGTGTAGACGGTGCCGGCGCCCAACTGGACGTAGCCGGCGGTGAAGTCGGTCACGTGCTGGATGATGCCGTAGCCGTGTCGTTCCTCTTGGAGCGAGAGCAGGATGCAGTACATCGTTTCGCTGAGTTCTTCCTTCAGATCGGCCATAGCTGAACTATATCACACCGCGATACAGCGTGCAACGATAGAGCGTGCCTGGATGTAGCGCGCAGCGAGTGGGAGTGCCCAGGAGCCGGCACGGATCACAGAGTCGCTCACCTCCGGTCGCTAGGGTGGGTCCCGTACGGGCGCAAGGCGCCTCAGCGACACCTTCAGGAGCGTCATGGCCATCGTCGATTGCGCTGTCTACGTCGAGGGCGCGCGTGCACACGAGACCGTCAGTGTGGAAGAGGCGGTAGCGCGCGCCAAGCGCTCCAAGGGCTTCGCGTGGGTGGGGCTGTTGCGGCCGAGCGAAGAGGAACTGGACACCGTGGCCGAGGCCTTCGGGGTCCACGCCCTCGCGGTCGAGGATGCGAGAAAGGGCCACCAGCGCTCCAAGCTGGAGCGCTACGGCGAGAACCTGGCGCTCGTGGTGCGTGCGGCGCACTACGACGAGACGACGGAGACCGTGGGTTTTGGCGACATCCACCTGTTCGTCACGCCAGCCGCTGTGGTGTCGATCCGCCTCGCCGACGAGCCCGACCTGTCCGACGTGCGCGTGAGGCTCGAGAACGAGCAACCGCTGCTTGCGCACGGGCCCAACGCCGTGCTGTATGCACTTCTTGACCAGGTGGTCGATTCCTACGCTCCCGTTGTGGCGGGGCTTGAGAACGACATCGACGAGGTCGAAGACCAGATCTTTGCCGAGCAGGTTGCCCCCTCGGTGTCGCGGCGCATTTACGCGTTGCACCGGGAGGTCATTGGCTTTCAACGGGCCGTCGAGCCGCTCGGTGGCATGCTGGAAGAGCTCCGAGCCATCGCGGCGTCAGACGAGGCGGACATCGAATTGCGGCGCCACTTCCGCGACGTCCACGACCACGTCATCAGAGTGGCGGACCGGATCGAGAACTTCCGCTCCCTGCTCGACAACGCGCTCAGCACCCACCTGGCACTTGTTGCGCATCGTCAGACCGAGGCGAGCCTCGCCCAGAACGAGCAGACCAAGATGATCTCCGCGTGGGCGGCCATCCTGTTTGCGCCGTCACTCGTGGGCACCGTCTACGGGATGAACTTTGCCCACATGCCGGAACTCCACTGGGTGTACGGCTACCCGCTCGCGCTGGGCCTGATGGTGGGTCTCAGCGTCACGCTCTTTGCCGTGTTCAAGAAGGCGAGGTGGATCTAGGCGGTGACGCCCGCCTGACGATAGCGGACCAACTCCGCGATCGAAATCTGCACCAAGCCGTGGGCGCGGGAGAAAGCTCGAAGCGACTCGCCGCGGAGCATCTCGCCGTCCTCGCCCGCAATTTCACAGATCACGCCAGCGGGTCGCCTTCCCGCAAGCACAGCCAAATCAATCGCAGCCTCGGTGTGGCCCGCCCGTTCCAGCACGCCGCCGGGAGCGGCGATGAGGGGGAAGAGGTGTCCCGGCCGCACCAAGTCCGCCGGGCCGGAAGCGGGGTCCGCGAGCACCCCCACGGCAACGGCGCGGTCGGTGGCCGAGATTCCTGTGGTGACGCCGCGCGCGGCATCAACTGACACCGTGAAGGCGGTGCGGAGTGCTTCACTATTGCGCACGACCATCGGCGGCAGTTCGAGGGTTTGGGCGCGGGCCGCCGTCACTGGGACGCAGATGAGCCCCCGACACTCAGTCATCATGAAGGCGATGACGGCGGCGGTGGCATCCTCTGCCGCGATGACCAGATCGCCCTCGTTCTCGCGTTCGGGGTGGTCGGTCACCACCACTGGCCTTCCCGCTGCGATGGCGGCAATGGCAGCCTCAACGCTTGCCGTCGTGTCCGTATCCTTGACGAGCGCGACACCTGCTGTGGACCCGAACATCGGGACTCCTCTCGTCGAAGAACGCGGCCACAAGTGTATGTGAGCGCTGCGATCGATCTGGCCGGGTGCCGGCGCCGACGGCAGTCGCCATCGCGGCACGCAACTACACAGCGAAAGGCACCCCGCACTGCAGGATGACGTTGGAGAAGGCCGTGTCCTCTCCCGTGCGGATCACGAGGCGAGCGTCGCTCACCCTGCGCTTGAACTCCGCGTGGTCGATCCGCTCCGCCGGGGCGTCCAGGCGCGTGTCGATCCACTCGCCAGCGGGCCAATCGTCCGCTTGCTGTGAGACCCATGCTGCCTCGACCACGATGTCGCCTAGCAGCGCATCGAGGACGTCGGTGAACCGAGGCGAACCGTACACAAGCGCCAGGTCGACGACCGGGACGTGGGCGGGCACAGGAAGCCCGGCGTCGGCAACGACGACGGTGTCGGTGTGCCCGAGCCGCGCGAGCGCGCCCGATAGCGGTGCGTTGATGATGCCGGTGCGCTTCATGGGAGTTCCTCCGTCAGATCCGGGTACGACCCTTGTGTGCCGTGCCGTTGAACAGAAAATGCCGCGACCCGGTTGGCGACCTTGGCGGCGTCGCGCAGACCCGATCCCGAGGCGAGCTCCGCCGCGAGGGCGCCGATGAACGCGTCGCCAGCACCTGTCGTGTCAACGGGGGTCACGCGCCGCGCAGGCTCGTGCCACAGACCGTCCGCCGACTCCCCACCGATCACGCCCGCCGCGCCCAACGTGGTCAGCACCGACGGCACTCCGCGGTCGAGAAGGGCCGCCGTGATGGCGCGCGCAGTGGCCACGATGTCGGCGTCGTCATCTCCGGCCGGAGCATCGCCGCCTAGCAAGTCGAGCGCTGCGGCCGCCTCATGCTCATTGACCACGAGGGGGTCAGCGGCGCGGAGCGTCATGGGGGAGAAGTCGCCGCTGGGAGCGGCGTTGAGCACCACGCGCGCACCGTGAGACGCCGCAATAGATGAGGCACGATCGGTGGCTTCCATCGGAATCTCGCCTTGAAGGACGCACACTTTGGAGGCGCCAATGGCATCTCTCGCGGCGTCCACGAGGTGCGCATCGACGCGGGCATTCGCACCCGGACTAACGGTGACGGTGTTCTCACCAGAAGCGGCCACCATGATGACCGCGAGCCCCGTCGATCCGGGGAGTTGCCGCACGTGGTCCAGGTTGACTCCCGACGCGCCGAGCGCGGAGAGCGCGACAGCGGCGTCGTCCTGGCCCACGGCGCCCACAAGGGAGACTGCCGCGCCTCGGCGGGCGGCGGCGACCGCTTGATTCGCGCCTTTGCCTCCAGGGAGGTACGCGGGATCGCCAGCAGCGATCGTTTCGCCTGGCGACGGATGGCGGTCGATCTGCAGCACTTGGTCCACGTTGATGGAACCGACGACGACGACGCTGTCTTTCACGAAACACTCCTGCCTGGGTTGACATCCACGATAGGGCGGCCTAGATTGATCGACAACGCATTCAGTATAGAATAAAAATTCTGAAATCGCATTGATCAACGTTGATCTCATGGTGGAGGCAAAGGTGGCTGTACCGGAAGGGCCGTTCGTCCTCGCGCTCGATCAGGGTACGACGAACACGAAGGCCTTGCTCGTCGACGCGTCGACGCACGCGATCGTGGCTTCCGGTGCTCACCGTGTTGACATCTCTTACCCCGCTGCAGGATGGGTCGAGCAGAACGCCGATGACATCTGGAATTCCGTGCTCGGTGCAGTGGCGGAGTGCCTGGCGGATCACCAGGGCGTGCCCATCATGGCAATCTCGATTTCCAACCAGCGCGAGTCCGTCGCGATCTGGGACGCAGCGACGGGTGCCGCGCTCGGCCCGGTGCTCGGTTGGCAAGACGCGCGCACCTCCGCAGTGTGTGCGGGTTTGTCCGCCCACGCACCCCAGGTGGCCAAGCACACGGGACTCGGTCTCGACGCGATGTTCTCCGCGCCCAAGATGCGGTGGTTACTTGACAATGTCGATTCTGCTCAACCCGCGCGCTTTGGCACGATCGACACTTTCCTCGTAAGCAGGTTGACAGGCGAGTACCTTGCCGAGGCAGGCAATGCTTCCCGCACGATGCTGTTCGACCTGGATTCTCTCGACTGGAACGGGGAGCTCGCGGAAATCTTCGGCGTGCCCGTCGGCGGCCTTGCGCCCATCGCTCGCTCCGATGCGGGCTTTGGGGTCACTCGCGGGGAAGGCGCCATTCCCGCGGGAATCCCGGTGGTGTCTGTCATGGCGGACTCGCACGCGGCCCTCTACCTTCATTCACGCGGACGCCTGGGGGAGGGCAAAGCCACCTATGGCACGGGATCCTCCGTCATGGTCAACAGCCCGCGCGTGGGGACGGAGGCCACAGGCATCGCCACCACGCTTGCCTGGCTCGTCGAGTCGCCCAGTTATGCCAAGGAGGGCAATGTGCTCGCCTCTGGCGCCGCTCTCGCGTGGGCGGCGGAACTTCTGACGCAAGGAGACGTCGCCGCGCTCGGAGCCTTGGCCTCTGAAACCACGGCGAGTGCTGTGAGCCTGGTGCCAGCCTTCTCTGGCCTTGGCGCTCCGTACTTCGACAGGGACGCCGTCGGTGTGCTCACGGGCCTCACGGGGGCCACCACCGGTGCGCAGATCGCACGAGCAGCGTTTGAAGCGGTCGCCCACCAGGTGGCGGACGTAGTTGAGGCGATCGAGAACGACGGCGTGACCGAGATTGCGGGCTTGAGCGCCGACGGGGGAGCGACGGCCTCACCGCTACTCATGCAGTTGCAGGCCGACCTGTTGGGCAAGCCTCTGCGGGTGTCCGACGTGCCAGAGGCATCGGCGCTGGGCGCCGCTCTGCTTGCCATGCACGCCGAGGGTGTCGCTGAGCACGCCTCGAGCAATCGCTACTCGACGCGCACCATTGCGCCTGAGATGTCTGACGAACGACGGCGCGAAGCGCGCCACCAGTGGCGACTCGCGGTAGCGCGATCGCGAGGACAGTCCGTTTCGGACTGGAAGGAGCAAGGATGACGTCGCCCATGTCCGCACGCACCAAGACGCCGTGGTGGCGTACTTCTCGTGCTGTCCTCACCGCCGCGTTGGCGTTCCTCGTGGTCCTGATGTTTGTGGACACCACGTTCGACAGCGGTGACGGCGACGTGCCCGCAGACACTGCGGTGGAGTACGCGAAGCTCAACTATGAAGAGTTCATCGTGCCAGGGCTCGTAGAGCGTGCCAGGCCCGTCCAGGAACTCGTCGCGGACATCCTGGCCGACCCGCAGGCAGCGGGCGAAGAGTTCGGACGACGCGAAGATGATGGGAAGCCTTTCAGCTATGCCGTGGCCGCCACTGGGGTTGTCACGGAGGGCCCGTTTGGCGAGGTGGGGCTCGACGTCGACGGTATGCCAGGCGGGATCACGGTGGGTGTCTCCATTCCGCCCCTCGGCTCCGCGCCAGGCTTGCGAGACGCGGGCACCGAGTTGACGTTTGGTGACTTCGTGAATCAGACGGAGTACCAGCGGGTCGCCGTCGAAATCAACAACTTGGCGGCCGAGGGCGTCTTCGCTGACCTCGATCTCACCACGATGATGGGCGAGCAAATCACCGTTGTCGGAGCGTTCACCTGGTCCTCTGAAACGGGCGGTGAGGTCACCCACGTGTCGATCATGCCCGTCTCGATAGAGGAGGGCTCATGACCGCGGTCGCAGAGCCGGTGTCACAGTCGATCACCCGTGGCGAGGTGGTACTGCGCGCGGAGCAGGTCGCCAAGGTGTACGGCGGCACCCATGCGCTACGGGGCGTCGACTTCGACGTCAAGGCGGGTGAAGTGACCGCCCTGATCGGTGAGAACGGTGCTGGAAAGTCAACGCTCATGAAGATCCTGTCGGGCGTGGAACAGGCGAGCGCGGGAACCGTCTACCTCGACGGAGAGCCCGTGAGCTTCTCCGACTCTTCCGAGGCGCGCGAACGGGGCGTCGCGATCATTCACCAGGAACTCAACCTGTGCCAGAACCTCTCGATCGCGGACAACATCTTCCTGGCCAGGGAGCGCACCCGCGGTGGGATGGTCGACTTCTCCGCCCAGGAGACCGAGGCCGCGCGCTTCCTTGAACGTCTCGAAGAACCCCTCAACCCCAAGACGCTCGTCGGAGACCTGCGTCTTGGTCAACAACAGTTGGTGGAGATTGCCAAGGCGTTGGGCGAAGAGGCGCGGGTGCTCATCATGGACGAGCCCACATCGGCGTTGTCTCACCACGAGGTGCAGATCCTCTTCAGGGTCGTGCGCGATCTCGCATCGCGAGGAGTGGCCATCGTCTACATCTCGCATCACCTCGACGAGTGCCTGGAGATTGCGGACACGGGCATCGTGCTACGGGACGGCCTCGTGGTGGCGAGCGCAGCGATGAAGGACGTGGACCTGTCCTGGATCGTGACCAACATGGTGGGTCGCGAAGAAGGCGCACTGTATTCGCCGATGGCGTTTGATGCTGGCGACACCGTGCTGTCGATCCGCGACCTGGTGGTGGCCGATCCCGACAGCCCCGGCCGGCTCGCGGTCAACGGCGTCAGCCTTGACCTGCACGAGCGCGAAGTGGTGGGTGTCTTTGGCCTGATGGGCGCTGGCCGCACAGAGCTGCTGGAAGCGCTCGCGGGCCGGAACAAGGTGCTGTCCGGCCAGGTGCTGCTCGACGACGAGGACCTGAGCAACATGGCGGTCTCTGAGCGCATCGCGCGCGGACTGATTCTGGTCCCTGAGGATCGGCAGCGAGACGGGCTTGTGTCGTCGCTGAGCGTCGGAGCCAACACCGCGCTCGCGGCCATCAATGACTTCGTCAGCAGATTCTTCGTCTCGAAGGCACGAGAGCGCGAGGCTGTGACCGAGATCGGCGCGCAAGTGCGAGTCAAGGCCTCCGGGCTCGATGCCCCGATTGGCTCCCTGTCAGGGGGAAACCAGCAGAAGGTCGTCATTAGCAAGGCCCTGCTGACCCACCCGCGGGTGCTTGTGCTCGACGAGCCAACCCGCGGAATCGACGTGGGAGCGAAGGCCGACATCTTCTCGCTGATGGCCAAGCAGGCCCGCGTCGGATGCACGGTGCTCTTTGCCACGAGCGAGGCGGGCGAGGTCCTCCACGCAAGCGACCGAATTCTGGTGATGGCGCGCGGCGTGGTGGTCGCAGAACTTGACCCTCGCAAGACCACCCGAGAAGAGCTGATGGCGCTCGCCGACACCTCGTCGACGCCCACAAAGAATGAGGAGTGAGATGGCCCAGACAGCCACAGCGGCGGCGGAACCGACGTTTGCCGATCGACTTCGCAAGGGAATCCTCGGTGACCGCACCGCAGGCGAGTTCCTGATGGACCAGCGAGCATTTGTCGCGCTCATTGTGCTGGTGATCGTGTTCTCGCTGCTCTCGGATGCGTTCTTGACGCCCACGAACATGATCCTCATGACCAAGCACGTCGCCTACAACGCCATCCTTGCGCTCGGCATGCTGCTCGTCATCGTCACGGGCGGCATCGACTTGTCTGTGGGATCCACCGTGGGCCTGTCCGGCATCGTCGCCGGCGTGATGTTGCAGGGATGGGAACTGTCGGTGTTCGACACGACGGCCTACCCCGCCGTATGGGTCGTGGTCATCATCTCGCTTGCCGTGGGCGGCCTGGTGGGTGCGCTCAATGGGTGGATGATCACGAGATTCAATGTGGCGCCGTTCATTGCGACGCTCGGAACGCTGTACATGGCGCGCGGTGCGGCGCTGCTCATCTCCGATGGTGCGACGTTCCCACGGCTCCAAGGTGAGGCGGAACTCGGCAACACCGGTTTCTCGTTCATCGGCGTGGAGCGGCCGCTCGGGATCCCGACCGCGATCTGGATCATGGTGATCTTTGCCATGCTGATCGCCTTGCTCGTGACGCGGACCCGCTTCGGTCGCTGGTTGTACGCGACCGGCGGCAACGAACGAGCCGCCGGGCTCTCAGGCGTCCCAGTGGCCTCCGTGAAGATGCGCGTCTACATCATCTCTGGTGTGTGCGCAGGCATGGCTGGCCTCATCATCGCGTCCGAACTCACGTCCGCCGCCCCTCAGACGGGGCAGACGTTCGAGCTCAACGCGATCGCCGCCGTCGTGATTGGCGGTGCGTCCCTCTCGGGTGGACGCGGAACCGTGAAGGGCGCGCTGATTGGCGCGTTCGTGATCGGCTTCCTCTCCGACGGGCTTGTGCTCGTTGGAGTCTCAAGCTTCTGGCAGACAGTAATCAAGGGACTCGTGATTGTTCTCGCGGTGATCCTCGATCAAGGCCAGGAGCGCCTCAAGAAGGCGAGGGCTGCTGCCCAAGCTGCACAAAGCGTCAGGCGTGAGCTTGATGCCCGTCATGCCGAGGCATCCGCCAAGGCTTGACAACCCCTACATAACCAGGAGGAATACCAGATGCTACGCAATTTCCGCAAAGGCGCAGTGA
Source organism: Demequina sp. (assembly GCF_016278775.1). Lineage (GTDB taxonomy): Bacteria > Actinomycetota > Actinomycetes > Actinomycetales > Demequinaceae > Demequina. The sequence goes on from NZ_JADQBF010000036.1 coordinate 42,242, forward strand.
TTGTCGGCGCCGTATCGGTGATGGCGCTGAGCGCCTGCTCGGGTGGCTCGTCCACGGAGGCGTCGGATTCGCCGGCGACCTCCGGGGGAAGCGAGACCACTGCAGAGGCCGGCGGCCTTATCGCCGTGATCACCCCGTCACACTCGAACGTCTTCTTCAAGGCGGAGGCCGATGGAGCCGTCGCCGCCGCAGAGGAACTCGGGTACACCACTCAGTCCGACTCTCACGACGACGACCCGAACAAGCAGTCCGAGTTGATTGACGCCGCCATCTCCAACGGCGCCGTCGCCATCATCTTGGACAACGCAGGTGCCGACGTCACCGTGGGTGCCGTCCAGAAGGCAGTGGATGCGGGCATCCCCGTGTTCCTGATCGACCGCGAGATCAACGAGACCGGGCTGGCGACAGCCCAGATCGTGGCCAACAACTCGCAAGGTGCTGGACTGGTCGGCGAGGCATTCGTCGAGGCCATGGAGGGTTCGGGTCAGTACATCGAGCTCTTGGGTCGCGAGACGGACACCAACGCGGCCGTGCGTTCCGACGCATACCACGCCGTGATCGACCAGTACGAAGACATGGAGATGGTCGCTCAAGAGACCGCCAACTGGGACCAGCAGGAGGCCTTCACCAAGATGCAGACGCTTCTTGAGGCCAACCCGGACGTCAAGGGCATCATCGCCGGTAACGACACGATGGCGCTCGGCGCCGTCGCGGCGGTCGACGCTGCTGGCCTGACCGGCGAAGTCATCGTTGCCGGTTTTGACGGTAGCCCTGACGCCGCGCAGGCGATCAAGGACGGCAAGATGCTCGCAACGGGCCTCCAGCCGGCCGTGCAGATCGCGCAGATGGCTGTTCAGCAGGCGGACCAGTACATCCGCACGGGTTCGACGGATCTGCCTGAGAAGCAGACGGTCGACTGCATCCTCATCGACGCATCGAACGTCGATCGCTACACGGTGTTCGCACTCGAAGGCTAGTGCGGCGCTGCGGTGGTCCGAGAGGGCGATTCCTCTCGGGCCACCGCCCCCAAGCCTCCACTCATGCGGTAGTATGGGGTTATACAGAATCGGAGTTGAATAGAAATGTCAGATCCAGTCTTTGGTGCGGGGTTGTGGAACTTCGCGAGTTACGTTGATCGCTACGCCACCGACGGGTACGCAGAGCCCGTTTCGACGCTCGAGCAGATTCGCTTGGCAGGTGAAGTGGGTGGATTGTCCTTTGTTGATCTCAACTTCCCGTTCTCCCACGGCGCGACCATCGAAGACGTGCAGGCCGCGCTTGACACCGCCAACCTCAAGGCGATCGGCGTCACGCCGGACATCTACATGCGCCGCTTTGGCAAGGGCGCGTTCACCAACCCCGACCCCGCAGTGCGCGCGCAGGCGATCGACCTCCTTCACGAGGCCGCCGAGGCCGTGCGGACGCTCGGAGCCAGGTACGTCAAGGTATGGCCCGGTCAAGACGGCTGGGACTACCCCTTCCAGGTCAATCACCACGACGTCTGGAAACTTGCCAAGGACGGCATGCGTGAGATTGCCTCCGCGCACCCAGATCTCAAGTTTGTGATCGAGTACAAGCCGCGTGAGCCGCGCGTGAAGATGCTGTGGGACTCCGCCGCTCGGTCAATTCTCGGCATTCAAGAAATTGGCCTCGACAACATCGGCGTCCTGCTCGACTTTGGCCACGCGCTCTATGGCGGCGAGTCGCCAGCAGACTCCGCACAGATGCTGATCGATCACGATCTGCTGTGGGGCATGGACGTCAACGACAACCTCCGCAGTTGGGACGACGACCTCATGGTCGGCACGGTCCACCTGACCGAGGTGTTCGAGTTCTTCTACACCCTCAAGATCAACAATTGGGAGGGCGTCTGGCAGCTCGACCAGTTCCCCTTCCGCGAGGACACCGTGCAGACGGCGCGCGCCTCGCTTCGGTTCTTGCGCGCGCTGAACCGCGCCCTCGACGAGCTCGACATCGACGCCCTGCGCGAAGCCCAAGCACGCCAAGATGCGATCACCGCGAACATGCTGGTCCAGGACGCGCTGTTGTCGTGCATGCGAAAGGACGACTAATGGCGATGGCTTCCGTCGTTCCGATGGACGCCAACGCGGGGCTCGTCCACCCGGTGGATACCACCCTGCTCGCGGCGCCGGACCGCGAGATTGAGGTGTTCTCCCGTGTCTCACCCGATGCCAGTCGCGAGGAGGTCCTGGAGACGCTTCGGCGAGCATCGCTCGAGGTAAGACGCCGGGGCATTCAGACCGTGGGAGCAGCCAAGGCGGGTCACATCGGAGGAGAGTTCTCCATCTCCGACGCGCTCGTGACTCTCTATCTCGCTGTGCTCAATGTGAGCCCGGAGCAGGTGGAGGCAGGCGATCCAGATCGCGACCGTCTCGTCCTGAGTAAGGGGCATGCCGCCAATGCGCTCTACACAGTGCTTGCCGCTGCGGGTTTCATCTCGCCGCAGGCCCTGCGCACCTTCTTGCAGCCGGAGTCGATGCTCAACGGCCACCCGGCCCGCAACAAGGTCAAGGCTGTCGAGGCGAACACGGGACCACTCGGGCACGGGCTACCCATCGCCGTCGGAATGGCGATCGCTGGCGAGCTTGACGGCTCAGATCGCCGCACGTTCGTGCTCCTTGGCGATGGCGAGCTGCAAGAGGGGTCAAACTGGGAGGCACTCATGACGGCGGGATCGAGACACTTGTCACGCCTCGTCGCACTCGTGGACCGCAACCGGCTTCAGCAGGGTGCCGCCGTCGCCGATACCAACGACCTCGAACCCCTGGCAGACAAGTTGCGCGCCTTCGGCTGGGAGGTGCTTGAGGTCGACGGGCATGACCACGGAGCATTGCTGGATGCGTTCGAGTCAGCCCCTGCCGCTTCGGGAAAGCCGACGTTCATCATCGCCCACACGGACAAGGGCCACCCGGTCAGCTACATGCGAGACAACGTCGCATGGCACCACAAGGTGCCTACGCCAGAGCAGGTGACCCAAGCGCTAGAGGAGCTGGATGCCCTCATGAACTCCAAGGAGACCGCTCAGTGACCGCAACAACCGAGACCGCGCTCTTCGACTGTCGAGACGCGTGGGCCACCGCTCTTGCAGAGGTGGCCGCGGCAGACGAGCGCGTTGTCGCCGTGGTCAATGACTCGGTGGGATCGTCAAAGTTGGTCGCCTTCCAAGAGCAATTCCCTGGCCGCACCATCAACGTCGGCATCGCAGAGCAAGACATGGTCGGCGTGGGTGCTGGCCTTGCCAACGGTGGAAGGATTCCGTTCGTCTCAGCGGCCGGCTGCTTCCTGGTGGCAAGGGCCCTTGAGCAGATCAAGGTGGATGTCGCGTACTCGCGTTACCCCGTGATCCTGGTGGGGCAGTCGCCCGGCGTCGCCTACGGCGATCTGGGCCCTACCCACCATTCGATCGAAGACTTCACGTGGTTGCGCGCGATCCCGGGAATGACAATTGTGGCGCCCGCAGATCCGATGGAGACGACCCAGGTGGTGAGGTGGGCAGCGTCCGCCTCGATTCCGGTCTACATTCGCGTTTCTCGCATGGGAGTGCCTGCCGTATATCCGGAGGACTACCAGTTTGTCCCCGGCAAGGCGGTCACCCTGCGTGAGGGCGATGACGTGACCCTGATCGGAACGGGCACTACCGTGCACCGTACGCTCGCCGCTGCCGAAGTCCTCGCGGGCGAAGGCATCAGCGCGCGCGTCCTGTCCATGCCGACCATCAAGCCGCTCGACGTCGAGGCCGTCGTCGACGCTGCGCGTCAGACGAAGGGAATAGTCACCGTCGAGGAGGCACTCGTCACGGGACTCGGAGGTGC
>NZ_JADQBF010000025.1 GCF_016278775.1 Demequina sp.
ACGTCGTTGTTGGCCACAGATTGCCTTTCCAAGCCCCTCACGCGGCCCGGTTCGGCTCGCGTCCTACCTCGGTCCATTCTACGCGCTCTGAGTGGCTCTCTCGGGCCATTCAGGGGGTTTGTGGACAATGCCGTCCGATGTGGGTTTTCGGGGGCACGGGCGTCAGTGGCGTTGTGCGGCGCTGAAAGGTGTCAAGGCGGGACCTTTCGGGCATGGCCACCCCGTGCTCGTTCCCTCGCCTCCCGTGCAGGGCCGGCTCTTGCGGGACTAACCGTACGTGTCGCGCGGGCCACGTCCCTTCACGCGGCGCGGACCCTTCACCCAGTGTCGGTCGCTCGGCCCAATGAACCGCAACTGCTTCACAATCTCGCGGCCGAACTCCTCGTTCAGTCGATGGCGCACCTGACCCGACATGAGTTGCATCTGGGTGGCCCAGGCGCTCGAGGATGCCCGCAGCAGTAGCACCCCCTCCTCGAAGCTGACCGGCTCGCAGTGGTCGGCGATCTGGTCGCCAATGACCTCGCGCCACCGAGCCGTCACCGCGGCCACCTCGATGTTCTCCGTCCATCCCATGCGCCGCAGCAGCGCGGTGACGTTGTCGTTCATGGCGCGCGGGTCGCGGCCAGCTCCGAAGGGCAGGGGCGAGCCACCGCCAGAGGCCTCCTTCTTGGCCTCCTTGCGCCTGCGCGCCGTCTGCGGAGAGATGCGGGCCGCGCCCCTCTCGCGTGCCGACGCCCGGGCCCGTTCCATGGCCTCGCGGGCCTGGGCCGCAGCGTCCTTGTGGGGCTCTGGCTCGGCCGTCGAGTCGCCATCGGTGTTCATTCGGTCACCTTGTCATTCGCCTCGGCAATATGCCCGGGTGTGACGAGTAGGAGCCGGTGGCCGCCTGGGTGCTCGCGAAGTTGGTCGGGTACGTCCTCGGGAACGGCGGCGGTGATGAGCACCTGGCCCGCGCGGGCGACGCGGCCGGCGAGGGCCGCGCGGCGCCCGGTGTCCAGTTCCGCGAACACGTCGTCGAGTATGAGCACGGGTTCGCCGTCGTCGCCGTCGTCTGACAGCAGCGCAAAGGAGCCCAGACGCAACGAGAGCGCGCACGACCAACTCTCACCGTGACTCGCGTAGCCCTTCGCTGGCAAGTCGCCGATGCGGATGTCGAGGTCATCGCGGTGAGGCCCCACGAGGCACACGCCGCGCTCGATTTCTTGAGAACGCCTTTCGGTCATAGTCGCGAGGAGCGCGGCACCGATGTCTGACGTGGGCGTCGCCGACGTGGGCGCTCCTGCCTCGTTGCTGGGTTCAGCTTGGTCCGCTGCGACCTTGACCGCCGTCGAGTACGCGATCGAGCACGTTCCTTCGCCCGGCGCCACGTCGGCGTACGCCCGCTCCACGTGCGGAGCGAGGCTCTCGATTGCCGCCAGGCGGGCATGAACGATGCGGGCACCGAGGTCGGCGAGTTTCTCGTCCCAGATGTCGAGCGTGGAGTGGTCGAAGCGCGGTTTGCCGCGAGCGGATTTCAACAGCGATGAGCGCTGGCGCAGTACCCGGTCGTAGTCCGTGAGGTCGCCGGTAAGGGGCGGCTGCAGCGCCACACACAACTCATCCATGAAGGTCCGCCGCGTGCCCGGATCCCCCTTCACCAAGGCCAGGTCTTCTGGAGCGAAAACCACCGTGCGGAGAATGCCGGTAAGGTCGCGCGGCTTCGCGTTGCCCCGATTGAGCCGCGCCTGATTTGCCTTGCCCGGCACCATCGTGACTTCGAGGGTCAGTGCTCGTTCCCCACGTTGCACCCTGCCGGAGACAATCGCCCTGGCCGCACCCGACCGGAGCATCGGCGCGTCGGTGGCGACCCGATGAGACGACAGTGTGGACAGGTAGCGGACGGCCTCAACGACATTGGTCTTGCCGTGGCCATTGCGACCCACGAGCGTGGTTACTCCAGGTCCGAGTTCGACCTGGACGGCTTCGTAGGAGCGGAAGTCGGTGAGCTGAAGGTGCGTGATGCGCATCGATCGCTAGCCAGCGATACGGATGGGCACCAAGAGGTAGCGGAACTCCGAGGCGATGGTGCCGCCTGGCTTGTCGAGCCCAACAAAGTCCACCGGCTTGGTGTCCTGGGTGAAGCCGAGTCGCACATACGGGGCGCCGAGCGCGCTCAAGCCATCGAGCAGGTAGCCGGGGTTGAAGGCGACGGTGATGTCGCCACCCTCGACGGTGGCCTCGATGGCCTCCGACGCTTGGGCGTCGTCGCTGTGACCAGCGTCAAGAACGACCTCGCCCTCTGAGAAGGCGAGCCGCACAGCAGCATTGCGTTCGGCGACAAGCGCGACACGACGCGTCGCCTCGATGAGTTCCGTGGTGGATACCACCGCCGTGATCGAGGAGGAGTCGGGGAACAGACGCCGAACTTGGGGGTACTCGCCGTCCATCAACAGTGAAGTGGTGACGAGGCCTCCGGCGCTGAAGCCGATGAGATCGACACCCTGACCGGAGCTGAGCGCGAGCTGAACCTCGCCAGAACCGAGCGACTTCGCGGTGTCCGTCAGGGTCTTGGCGCGCACCAGTGCGATCGCTGAGATGTCTGGCGTACCTGGCTTCCACGTGAGTTCGCGTAACGCCAAGCGGTAACGGTCGGTGGCGAGTAAGGAGATGCGTTCACCTTCGATCTCCATGCGCACACCGGTGAGGATTGGCAGGGTCTCGTCGCGCGACGCCGCGGACTGGACCTGCTGCGCGGCCGCCAACAGTTCTGCACCGTCGACGGTCCCTGATGTGTCGGGCATCGTGGGAAGTGCTGGGTACTGATCGACTGGCATGGTCGCGAGCGAGAAGCGCGAGGCACCACAAATGACGGACACCTTGGATCCCTCGAGTTCGAATCTCACAGGCTTGTGGGGTAGCGCGTTAGAGATCTCACGCAACAGCCGCCCGGACACCAGCACGGAGCCGCCATCCTCGACATCGGCCGCGAATTCTCCGCAAGCCGAGACCTCATAGTCAAAGCTCGAAAGCTTGACGGTGCCGGCTCCATCGGCCTCGATGAGAACTCCGGCGAGCACAGGCACAGGGGGGCGATGCGGCACGGCACGCGCGGTCCACGCGACAGCGTCGTTCAGCACATCCCGATCTACGGAAAACTTCATCGATCTCCCCTTTCGGATCACAGACTACGCCACAGGACTGACGCGTCTAGTCCAGGAGTGTCAAGCATTGGGCGGGTCCTATGAAGGCCCTTGTGTACAAGTAGTAGAGGTAGATACGTAGTGGTTGTAGGGGGCTGGGAAACTGTGGAGAAACGGTGAGCTTCCTGCTATCGACGGCGATCGTCCGGTGCACGGAACGTGGACGTCTCCCTTAGCTGCTGAGGATGGCCTGTGAGGGAATGTCTGTCGTTCACAGGTAGCCGTCGTTCGTGCACAGGCTATCCCTTGTGGATGGAGGCGCGTCCCGAGGATATTCACAGGTTTATCCACAAGTGTGAGTCATAGTTCTGGGGGCGCCCAAAGAGGACAAAAGGTAATGGTGCTAACCGCGCGACTGCTGCTTGATGCGCGCGTGGATCTCGTTGACCTGGTTGTACATCTGGCGCCGCTGCGCGATCTGGTCCTCGACCTTCTTCACGGCGTACATCACCGTGGTGTGGTCCTTGCCGCCAAAGTGCTCGCCGATCTTGGGTAGAGAGAGGTCCGTCAGCTGCCGACACAGATACATGGCGATCTGCCTGGCGGTCACGAACACCCGTGAGCGCGACGTGCCCGTGAGCTCCTCCATGGTGATGCCGAAGTACTCCGCGGTCTTGCCGATGATGCTGGACGCGGTGATCTCTGAGTCGTCGTCGCTGATGAGGTCCTTGAGCACCACTTGCGCGAGGGAGAGATCCACCTGCTGCTTGTTGAGGGCGGCGAAGGCGGTGACACGGATGAGCGCACCCTCAAGCTCACGGATGTTGCTCGTGATGTTGGACGCGATGTACTCGAGAACGTCGGGCGGGGCCTGGACGTCGTCCGCTTGCGCCTTCTTGCGAAGGATGGCGATGCGGGTCTCGAGGTCAGGCGGCTGAACGTCTGTCATCAGGCCCCACTCGAAGCGGGTGCGCATGCGCTCCTCGATGCCGTTGAGGTTGCGGGGCGACACGTCGGATGTGATGACGACGTGCTTGCCTGCATTGTGAAGCGCGTTGAAGGTGTGGAAGAACTCCTCGAGAGTCTGTTCCTTACCCTGCAAGAACTGGATGTCGTCCACGAGGAGCACGTCCACCTCGCGGTAGGTGCGCTTGAAACTCAGCGAGCGGTCATCGCGGATCGAGTTGATGAAGTCGTTCGTGAACTCTTCTGAGTTCACGTACCGCACCCGCGTCTGTGGTTTGATCTGGCGCGTGTAGTGGCCGATCGCATGGAGCAGGTGCGTCTTGCCCAGCCCCGAGTCTCCGTAGATGAACAGCGGGTTGTACGTCTTGCCGGGGCTCTCGGCGACTGCCAATGCAGCCGCGTGAGCAAACCGGTTGGAAGAGCCGGGCACAAAAGTGTCGAAGGTATAGCGCGGATTCAGATGCGGATCCTCGACGGCAGGCGTGGCGGCCGCGGCCGAAGGTCGACGCTCACGCGACTGTTGGGCGGGCTCCTCGTCAGGAAGCGCAGGCGGAGTGATCGATGCGTCGACAGTGACGGCGATGCGAATCTCTTGGTCGAGGACCTCGCTCAACGCCTCGGTGATCGGCGCGCGCAACGTCGACTCGATGTAGCTCTTGGTGAACTCCTCCGAGACGGCGAGGAACACGTTGTCCTCGACAACGGCCAGTGGCTTGATGAGGCGCAAGAAGGAGCGCTGCTGCGCCGAGGTGGAATCGTCGGAGTACAGTCGGCTGACGGCGCGAGACCATACATTTTCGATGTTGCTCGCGGACTCGTCCTTTGCCACGCGGTACTCCCCTTTCCACAGTGTTGTACACAGCCCGTGAGGACCGCGTTACCTGTTCGTCATTTTGGTGTTGCGGCGTGTCGTACAGCCGTAAGGAGTGCTGATGAGGGAGCCTATACCGTTTGGGCGGATGGTCCAACGGTGGGACAGAGATTTGACCGGCGCGCTGGCAGCGCGTAACGTAAGTGCGCTATTTGACCATCCCTAACAGTCGTGGAGTTTCC
>NZ_JADQBF010000029.1 GCF_016278775.1 Demequina sp.
GCACCTCAAGCTAGCGCGTCTGCCAATTCCGCCACCCGGACGAGTGGACTTGGGCACCCCTCAGGGCGCTCAAGCGCGACGGCAATGCTAGCACGCCGAGAACTCTCGACCGGCATGCGACAGACCGCCGACAGAGGTGGCAGACACGCCAGCGTTCGTCAGGTAAAGAGGCTCACGCCTCCTGGCCCAATCAGCAAGGCGGCCACAATGAGGAGGATGCCCCAAAGGATTTGGCGTTGGAAGAGTCGAACGATGCCGATGATTCCGACGATGACGGCAATGATCCACAAAATTGTGTCCCACATGACGTGTCCTTTCGTTGCTCTTGTCCTACTAGGGCGGTAACTTCGAAAAGTCCGATTCCATTCCGCAGTGGTCGCGAAAGCCGCCGCTGTGACCAACACCCTGACGTCTCAGGGACCAATGGCCCCACGCGCATGGTCTCTTGATCGATACGGTCAGTAGCGTCGTCACCGTCGACGGGAGCCAGCCATGACCACGTACCTGTATCTGTCCCTCATTCCAGAGGCACTCATCGCTTCGATGTTGCCTCCGGACGACTTCGGCCTGTACTACGCGATCGGGTCCGCCAAGCGTTCTCATGGCCAAGCCATCTTCTTCTCTGTTGATCGCTCCAAGCTTGGCGACGCTGACTTGCCCTTGGAGGACGCCGACGCCCGTTGCGTCGCTCACGCGGACGGCAGCCCCAAGAGGTCGCTCTACCTCTCGATCTATCGCGCCCTCGAGCGGGTACCCCGTGAGGCGCTGACGGCTCTTCATCTCGCCACCGACGATGGCAGGGTGCTCACCGTCGAGCCGCAAGAGTTCATCGAAGACGGCGAGGATCGGACTCACCTCTACCAAGAACTCTGCCCCGTCACTCCGCGCATCGTCTCGGCCCTCAATCCCGCGGAGTTTGCCGAGTTCCTCACGGGCGCTCAGAGCAACGTGCACGTGCCGCGCATCGTGTTTGCCGAACTCACCCTTGGAAACCTCAAGAACGACCCAGACCATCAGGACGTCGACAACCTGCCGTACCCCAACATCGGCCACTTGCGCGACTGCCTGCGTGAGCTCGCCGCGGCACCAGACAAGGCCACCAAGACTGTGTTGCGCCAGATGACTCAAGAGGTGCTCTTCCGCACCATCCGCAACGGCGTGTTCGTCGGAGATCCCACCGGCATCACGTCGTTCCCGTTGCCCAGCCAAGACGCCCTCGAGCGCGAACATCGCGCATGGTGGCGTTCCGCACAGTCCACTTTCGGCCAGTAGGCCACCTCTACCCGACACGAAAGGCCTCGTTATGCCCGCCTGGTTCTGGTTGGTACCCGTCGCATCGATCGTCGCCCTTGGCGCCGCGTACGGCTTCTTCAGGCAAATGATGAAGGAGTCAGAAGGCACTGAGACCATGGCGAGGATCGCTGCGCACGTTCGCGCTGGCGCGATCGCGTATCTCAAGCAGCAATACAAGGTTGTCGGCATTGTGCTGGTGTCGCTCACACTCGTGTTCTGTGTGCTCGCGTACGTGTTCCACATGCAGAACCCGTGGGTTCCGTTCGCGTTCCTCACCGGCGGACTGTTCTCCGGCTTGGCCGGGTTCATCGGCATGCGCACCGCCACCTACGCGTCCGCCCGCACCGCTAATGCCGCGCGCCAGTCCCTCAACCACGGCCTGCGTGTCGCCTTCCGCTCTGGAGCGGTCATGGGCCTGACCGTGGTGGGGCTCGGCCTGCTCGACATCGCGATCTGGTTCCTCGTGCTCACCCGCTACTACGGCACCGACGACGCCCAGCAGGTGGTCGTCATCACCACCACGATGCTGACATTCGGCATGGGTGCGGCCGTTCAGTCGCTGTTCGCCCGTGTCGGCGGCGGAATCTTCACCAAGGCTGCCGACGTTGGTGCAGACCTCGTCGGCAAGATCGAGGCGGGAATTCCTGAGGACGACCCCCGCAACCCGGCCACCATCGCCGACAACGTGGGCGACAACGTCGGCGACGTGGCAGGCATGGGTGCGGACCTCTACGAGTCCTACGTGGGCGTCATCCTCGCCTCTGCGGCGCTGGGTGCCGCCGCCTACCTCACCTCTGGTGCCGAGATTCAACTCAAGGCCGTCATTGCCCCCATGGTGATCGGGGCACTCGGCTCGCTACTGTCCGTGATCGGCGTGTTCTTGGTGAGCACCAAGGAGGGAGCGACCCCCAAGCAATTGCTTGCCTCGTTGGGACGCGGAGTCAACGGCTCGGCCGTCATGATCGCCGTGACGTCGCTCCTGGTACTCGCCATGATGGGAATGCCAAACCTGTGGGGACTGTGGTTGGCCCTTATCGTCGGACTGCTCACGGGAATCACGATTGGCCGCGCGGCCGAGTACTTCACCTCTCAGGGGTACAAGCCGACCATGCGCATCGCCGGAGCAGCCAAGACTGGCCCGGCCACCGTGATCATCGGCGGCATTGGTGAAGGAATGATGTCGGTCGCCATTCCTGTCCTCGCCGTGGTCTCAGGCACTGGCCTTGCCTACTTCTTTGGCTCGGGGTACTCCTTCGGCACCGACACCATGAGTCTCGGACTGTATGGCATCGGCATGGCCGCCGTCGGCATGTTGTCCACGCTCGGCATCACGCTCGCGACGGACGCCTACGGCCCCATCGCAGACAACGCTGGCGGCAACGCGGAAATGAGCGGGCTTCCGCCCGAGGTGCGCGAGCGCACCGACGCGCTCGACTCGCTGGGCAACACCACCGCAGCCACCGGCAAGGGCTTCGCGATCGGTTCGGCAGCACTGACCGGCATTGCGCTGCTCGCCTCCTACATCGAAGAGGTCAAGATCGGCATCTCGCACGTGCTCGACCGTGGCGTCGACTATGTGTTCCCCGACGGCTCGAGCATCGCCTCGACCGCCGTGGAGCAACTCGAAGGCCTCAGCTTGATGGAGATGATGACTCGGTACGAAGTAGTGCTCATCAACCCCAAGGTCATCATTGGCATGTTCAGTGGCGCCATGCTCGCCTTCCTGTTCTCCGGCATCACCATGAAGGCCGTGGGGCGTGCAGCGGGGCTCATGGTCGACGAGGTGCGGCGCCAGTTCCGTGACATTCCGGGAATCATGAGCGGCGACGCCGAGCCTGACTATGCACGGTGCGTCTCCATCTCCACCAAGGCGGCTCAGCACGAAATGATGTTCCCGTCGATTCTGGCGATTTCCGCACCCGTTGTCATCGGGCTGATCTTTGGGGTGCCTGGTGTTCTTGGCCTGCTGGCCGGCGCCGGCGCGGCCGGATTCTCCCTATCGATGTTTATGGCCAATACCGGTGGCGCCTGGGACAACGCCAAGAAGTACATCGAGGAAGGCCACCACGGTGGCAAGGGTTCCAAGGCTCACGAGGCCGCCGTCATCGGCGACACGGTGGGCGACCCCTTCAAGGACACCTCGGGCCCAGGTCTCAACATCCTGGTCAAGCTGATGTCCATGGAGGCGATCGTGGTCGCTGGCTTCACCGTCGCGGTGAGCCTGGTCTGACGCAATGCTTGGCGCACAGAGTGCGCCAAGCATTGGCAGGTCGTGGATGTGGTCCGGAGCCGGTGTGCAGGCTAGTCGAGCAGCAACTCGGCGGCCTGGACGCTCATGTCAAAGTTGATGTCGCCATCGAGACCGATCACGAACATCTGGTAGAAGTAGTGGCGGTCGCCTGGGTCTACGAACAGCCCGTCGTCCGAGGTGCGCCAGGCCCGCTCACCGAGTCCGTCGATGGGTTCGACGCCGAAGTCGTTGGACTCGAGGGCCGAGTCCCACTGGTCGAGGGCGCGTGCGGAGACGTAGAGGTCGCGCCCGTTGCTCTCGGCACCCCAGCTACAGGCGCCAAGGGAGTAGCTCGAGGGCGAGTCGGGGCTCGGCTCGCGCAGGTCGTCCTCCAGCAGCGCGGCCACCTCGGCGGAATCCAGGAGCTCACACACCTCGACCGGAGCCTCGGGGTCTTCCGGCGCGGCCTCGGTGGTCTGGGTGGTCTCGGTCGCGTCATCGGCCGTGGCGTCCTGCGACTCCTCCGCTGGGACCTGCGGTTCGCCGCCGCACGCCGTGAGAGCGAGGGCGCCTGTGAGCGCGATAGCGATGGTCGATGGACCTGTGCGGATCGTCATGGAACTCCTTCCACTGGATACGTGACTGGACGGTCTGGGGTGTTCCTTCTTCACGCTATCAACGCGATGATGCTAGGCGCGAAACGCTTGCACTTCCGGTCGCCTGGCGCTCTGTCAGCCCCCCTACTGGAAGTCGCGGCTCTTCGCGGGAACCTTGAGGCTGAGCGGGGCCAAGTGCTCCGCTACCAGGTTCGTGGCGCCGTCGGCACGCTCGATGCGTCCCCTGATGACGAGAGCTGGCGACCGCCTGGCGACCGCCTGAAAGCGTCTCCAGACCCCTTGAGAGCAGATGACGTTGAGGAAGCCCGTCTCGTCTTCCAACGAGATGAAGGTGACTCCCTTGGCGGTACCAGGACGCTGCCGATGCGTCACCACGCCCGCCACGCTCACGCGACGCTCCGCCTCATGCCCCAGCACACCCGCGACAGTAAGCACGCCGTTGCTGGTGAGTCCCTCCCGCACGAACACCGTGGGGTACGTGTCGACAGACACCCCGTGGGCCCAGACATCGGCCACGGCCTCTTCGACGGGCGACATGCCTGGCAGGGTGGGCGCCCGCACTCCAGGCACCACGCCCTGCAACGTGTCGGGCCCCTCAAGCGCCAGCACCCCCGCGGCCCACAGCCCCTCGCGGCGCGTCACTCCGAGAGTCTCGAGCGCGCCAGAGGTGGCGAGCGCCTCCCACTGCGCCTTGCTGAGCGGCTTGGCTCCGACATCGGCGAGCAAGGCGTCCGATGCCCCACTGGCGGCATCAACGGCCTGCGAGTGCGCCCGCAGCACGGCCCCCTGGAAGCCCCCTGGCCGCACCCGCACCCGCCTGGCCATGTCGGGCAGCGACGTGAACGGCCCCTGTGCGCGCGCGTCGACGATGGCCTGCGCGGCATCGTCCCCCAGCCCCCGCACGGCGGCGAGGCCCATGCGCACGGCCAGGTGCCTGTCGACCATCGACAGCGAGGTCATGTCGGCGCGCGCCTCTTCTGGGGTGTTGAACGGTTCGTCGAGCCTCTCCACTCGAGCCAGCACCTCTGAGCGTGCCACGCACGGCCTGAGCACCACCTGACCGTGACGCCTGGCGTCCGCCGTGAGCGACTGCGGGCTGTAGAAGCCCATGGGTTGCGCGGCCAAGAGACCCGCGTAGAACGCCGCGGGTTTGTGAACCTTGAGCCAGCTGGAGGCGTACACCAGGTATGCGAAGGAGAACGAGTGAGACTCGGGGAATCCGAAGTCGGAGAACGCCTTGAGCTTGTCGAAGATCTGATGCGCCACCTCGGCGGTGATGCCTCGCTCGTGTGCGCCCACCATGAAGCGTGCGCGCAGCGCCTCCATGCGCTCAGGCGAGCGCTTGGAGCCCATGGCGCGGCGCAGCTGATCGGCCATGGCCCCGTCAAAGCCCGCACAGTCCATCGCCATCTGCATGAGTTGCTCTTGGAACAGCGGCACGCCGAGAGTCTTGCCCAGCGACTTCTCCAGCAGCGGGTGGAGGTAGGTGACTTCCTCGCGTCCGCGCGCCCTGTTGATGTACGGGTGCACCGAGCCGCCCTGGATGGGTCCCGGCCGGATCAGAGCGACCTCCACCACGATGTCGTAGAACCTGCGGGGTCGCAGTCGCGGCAGCGTGGCCATCTGCGCGCGGGATTCCACTTGGAACACGCCCACGGTGTCTGCTGCACACAGCAGGTCGTACACGGCTGGGTCCTCTTGAGGCAGCGAGTGCAGGCCCAGTTCTTGACGCTCGGTGTCCGCCACGTAGCGGAACGCGTACTTGAGGGCCGACAACATGCCCAGGCCCAGCAGGTCGAACTTCACCAGCCCGGCGTCGGCGCAGTCGTCCTTGTCCCACTGCAGCACCGTGCGGCCAGGCATGCGTGCCCATTCCACGGGGCACACGTCCACCACCGGCCTGTCGCACAGCACCATGCCGCCCGGGTGAATGCCCAGGTGCCGGGGCAGGCGCAGGAACCGCTCGGCAAGGTCCACCACCGGCTCAGGGATGTGATCGAGCGACTGCACAGGCTGCGGCTCCGGCCACATGGCGTCTCGCTGCCTGGCAGCCCACGCCGCCTCCGCCTCCTGATCGGTGCGCAGGGTCGACCACCTGTCGATCGACTTTGACCAGGCGTCTTGCTGGCCGACGTCGTAGCCCAGCGCCTTGGCGGCGTCCCTGACGGCAGACCGGGGACGGTATTGGATGACGTTGGCCACCATGGCGGCGTTGATGCGTCCAAAGCGTTGAAAGACGTACTGGATGACCTCTTCCCGCCTGTCGGACTCGATGTCCACGTCGATGTCTGGCGGGCCATCCCGCTCCGGCGCGAGGAAGCGTTCGAACAGCAGTCCGTGGGTCACGGCGTCCACCGCGGTGACGCCGAGCGCGAAGCACACGGCCGAGTTTGCGGCCGATCCACGCCCCTGGCACAGGATGTCGGCGCGCCTGCAGAAGTTCACGATGTCATGCACGATGAGGAAGTAGCCGGGAAAGTCGAGCTCCTCGATCACGGTCAGCTCGTGTTCGATCTGCTTCCACGCGCCCCGAATCCTTTCGGCCTCTGGCGGTCCGTAGCGCTCACGGGCTCCCCTGTAGGTGAGTTCGCGCAGCCACGACGCCTCCGTGTGGCCCTCCGGCACGGGATACGGCGGGAGCTGCGGGGCCACTAGGTGCAGGTCGAAGGCCGCCTCCGCGCCCAGCCGGGAGGCAGTGGTGACGGCCTGGGGGTGCCGCCGATGTCTCCATCTCATCTCCCCTGCGCTACGCAGATGCGCGCCTGGGCTTCCCGGCAGCCAGCCGTCCATGTCGTCAAGAGACGAGCGCGCCCGCACGGCCGCGAGGGCCGCCGCCAGGTCAGCGTCCCGCGGAGTCGCGTAGTGCGCGTTGGTGGTCGCCACGAGCGGCAGCCCTGCGTCGAACGCGAGGTCGGCAAGGGCATCGTTGATCTCGGAATCGTGGGGCTGGCCGGTGTCGGTGATCTCCACGGCCACGCCCTCGCGGCCAAACAGCGCGGCGAGTCTGTCCAGTTCCCCTTTGGCGGCCGCGAAGCCCTCCCTTGTCACTCCCCTGGCATGAGCGTCTGGCCCTACCCCCGGTACCCCGATCCCGGCGAGGGCTCGCCGTACCGAGCCCTTGCGGCAGCCGGTGAGCACCAGGAACTGCCCGCCCCCCGCCTCGGCGATCCCCTCAAGCGTGTAGTGCGCCTTGCCCTTCTCGCCAGCGGCCAGGTGTGCCATGCCGATGGTGCGGGACAGTCGCGCGTATCCGTCGGCGCCGCGAGCGAGCACCACCAGGTGGGTGCCGCGCGGATCGGGTGTGCCGGTGGGCGCGTCCAGCACGGGGGCGCCTGCTTTGCCATCAGGGGCGGGCAAGTGCAGTTCCGCGCCAAAGATGGTGGGCAGCCCCACGGCACGGGCGGCATTGGCGAAGCGCACTACCCCGTACAGGCCGTCGTGATCGGTGAGTGCCATCGCCGACAGCCCGAGGCGTCCTGCCTCTGCCGCCATCTCTTCCGGCTGGCTGGCACCGTCGAGAAAACTGAAGGCGCTGTGGGCGTGCAGCTCCGCGTAGTCGACACACTCAGTCATAGACGGCCTCGAGCATCCAGCGCCCCTCCTGAAGGGCGACCAGAAGCGTCACCTCGGACTGCCCGTCCTCTCCGCGCAGCGCCACCTGTAGAAAGGCACGCCTAGAGGCCTCCCCCGACCACCACCGCTCCACGATGGGCCACGGGCCTGCCCACGCCTCCACTGGCAAAGGCGGCGCCCACACGGGGCCGTCGTCGCCACCTACATGGCCCGATGACGGGTGACGATGCGCGGCACGTGCCACCCTGTCGCGAGGGTCGGCCTGGAGGCGCACCCAGGTGGGTGGAGCGCTCACTGCCAGGCGCCTGTCGACCCGCACGGGGCTTCCGCCAGCGTCGAGCACGTGAATCTCGAGCGGCACTGGGAGCACCGTCGCCGGTGCGGGGTCGGGGATGCGGCCAGGCCACGGGTGGCTGACCCTCCGTGCCGGCTCACCTTCTTGACCCCAGGCGAGCGAGTGGACCCGGTCGCGTGGGGTGCGGCCGCCTTGCTCCGCCACTGCAAGCACGCCCTCCGCTCCCAATAGCCCTTGCACTCGTTCAAGGGCCCGGTGAGCCCTGGCGTCGGCCCCTGACGTGCCGCCCCACAGGAACGACTGTTCTGATCCGAGCGGCACCACATCTTCTGCCGTGAGCGTGAGCGCCGTGAGTGGCGCGGGCTGCGGCCCAGCGGCGGTGCCGGACAGCCATCCCTCCAACTGCCAGCGCACCCTGTCGGCCATGTGCTTGGAGAAGGCGCCAGAGCGGCTTCCCACATCGGTGCGCCACACCCTCACCAGTTCTTCACCCGTCACGGTGCGGGCGCCGATGCGCACGCGGGAGCATCGCGAGGCGGCCGCCAGCAAGGCGGTGTCGAGTTGCTCCGCGACGTAGGCGGCCACCAGGGCGAGCTGCTCGACCCTTTCCGCGGGATCCTCGAACACATACTCGACGCCGATGTCGCCCTCTGCGCGCCTCAGCACGGGAGGGGCGACATCTTCACCCCGTGCCATGCGTTGCGCCCACGCGCCCACGTGCCCAAAGCGGGCCACGACGTCGGCGGCGGGAAGTGCGGTGAAGTCGCCCAGCGCGGTCAGCCCCAGCCGCGTCAGCACGCTGACGAGGTCCTCCACCTCGATGCGCTGGGTGCGCTCCATGGCGGCGTGCACCAAGGCACCCACCGGCAGGGGCGCCAGAAAATCGTGGGACTGGCCGCGCTCGATGAGCGCGTTCGCCCTGGCGGCCATCACGGCGGCGAGCAGCCCGTCGGCAATGCCCACGGCTGACTCGCAGCCGGCGTCTTCCGCCACCTGGGTCACGAGCGCCTCGGCAAGCGCCTCTTCGGAGCCATGAAAACGCGCGGCGCCCTCTGAGGGGATCATGAGCAGGCCAGGGCGCGAGATTTCGACCCCCGCGACCACCTGCTCCGCTGCGGCAGCGACGGCCTCGAATTCGCGGGCGTCCCTACCCTCGTCGTGAGGGAGAATCTCGAGTTCTGGACAGGCCCTCTGGGCCAGGCGCTTGCGCATGCCCCTGCGCACCCCTGCGGCGCGTGCCGCCGCGGACACGGCCAGCATCCCCCTACCGTGCAGCACCGCTGCGGGGGCGTCAGCGCTGAGTCCCGCCTGAGTCATGGCGGCCACCACTGGCCAATCGGGCACCCACAGGACGACGCGGCGCACGGTCACCACGGCGGCGTCGCGCAAGGGGGCACTCATGCGGCACCCGTGCCAAGTGCCCTGTCCCCGACCGCGCTGCTCCCGACCACACTGTCCCCCACGGCCGCGCGCCTGGCGCTACCACCGGACCCCACCGGTGGGTCACCCGCGTCGAGGGTGATGATCATGCGCCTGGTAGCCCCCACCGAGCGACCGGAGATCGCCACGGTGACGTCCCGCTCGCGCAGACGGCCCTCCCCGGCCCCCAGACCACTCCACCGAGACTTCTCGACCGTCAACTGGACGTGGGCGCCCGTCCATGAGCCCCCGACCACCATCACGCAGCCGCGCTCCCTTGCGCGGCCGGCGAGTCGCCTGCGGTCGGCGTCTGACAATGCGATTCCCTGCCCCACCATCACTACGTCCATGCCGTCGATGCACGCCCCCAGTGCGGCGGGGGCTTGCGCCCCAGGGTACGGGATCAGGGCCAGCCGATCCAGGTCGATGCCACGCCGCGCCGCCGCGAGCAGGCCCACGTGCGGCATGCCTACCATGGCGGTCCACGCGCCCTCTTTCGAGGCCCGCGCCACCAGAGCAAGCAGGAGCGACGTCGATCCCTCGACCGCAATCACCTTTCCCCTGCGCAAGCCGTGCGGCAGCACAGGAGCAAGCGCCTCGTCCAGAGCGAGTGCGGGGCCCTCCGCCGCCTTACGGTCGGCTCCCATGCGCGATTCGACGGCGCTCAGTGCGGCGCGGGCGGCGGCCAGGCGAGTGCCTTGAGTGTCCACGGTCACCTCCCGAGCGGTCGCTTACGGGGCGGCGGATCGACCCGCGCGCCATTCGAACATGTGTTCGATTCTGCCACGAATGGCGGACATG
The DNA here is from genome assembly GCF_016278775.1 of Demequina sp. Taxonomy (GTDB): domain Bacteria; phylum Actinomycetota; class Actinomycetes; order Actinomycetales; family Demequinaceae; genus Demequina. Next base: position 10,229 of record NZ_JADQBF010000029.1, read on the forward strand.
CGCGAGCGCGGGTGACGGTGGCCACACACCTCCAGGGCGCGTCTCTAGCGGCGCAAGGCCCACACAGCAACGGCCGACGCTGCGGCCACGTTGAGGGAGTCCACTGACCCCGCCATGGGGATGGTGACGACGTGATCGGCGGCCGCAAGCGCGTCGCGCGACAGCCCATCCCCCTCCGCCCCCATCACGAGGGCGACCCGCTCGTGACCGGCGGCGGCGAAGTCCCCCAGGGACACTGCGTCGTCCGCTAGCGCCAAGGCTGCGACCGTGAAGCCCGCCTGGCGCAGCTCGTCCAGGCCCGCAGGCCACGGCTCGATGCGCGTCCACGGCACCTGAAACACTGTGCCCATAGAGACCTTGACCGCCCGCCTGTAGAGGGGGTCGGCGCACGTGGGCGAGACGAGCACGGCATCGGCGCCGAGTCCCGCGACAGACCGGAACGCCGCGCCAACGTTGGTGTGATCCACGATGCCGTCGAGCACCACTACCAGGCGGGCATCCCTCACGACGTCGGCGACCGTGGGGAGATCGGGACGATGCATGGCGGCCAGGGCGCCGCGGTGGACGTCGTAGCCGGTAACGGATTCGAGCACGGGCGGCGGGGCCACATAGATGGGCGTGCCTTGATCGACGAGGGGTTCGATGGACGCGAGCCAGCGCTCGCTCACCAGCACCGAGCGCGGCCGGTGGCCAGCAGCGAGCGCCCTGCCGATCACCTTGGCGCCCTCTGCCATGTACAGGCCTTGCTGCGGCTCAATGCGTCGCCGCAACGCGATATCGGTGAGGCTGCGATAGTCCGCCAGCCGCTCATCGGCGACGGAGTCGACTCTGATCACGGCCACTCGCACAGTGTGGCATCATCCGCGTGGCGGAGGCGATTTCGGGCCGGACGCGACGAAGCCCCGGAGCAGCAGCTCCGGGGCTTCGCGTGACTTGAGGCCTACTGGCCCTTCGAGGCGTTCGGATCGAACGGCTTGCCTGACAGGGTGCCAGAGCTGTTCGCGTCCGATGTGGCGTCCTCCACGTCGCGCTTGGCCTGAGCGAGCGCCTCGCGCGGGTCGGCAAGAGCGGAGGTGATGTTGGTGCGCTTCTTGCGGTTCGGGCTGGCCTTGAGCGGCTCGGGGTCCTCCTCGACGCCAAACGCGGCACTGATCGACTTGAGCGCGCCCGTGAACTCGGTGGGAACGAACCACACCTTGTTGGACTCGTTCTTGGCGATCTCCGGCAGCATCTGCAGGTACTGGTACGCCAGCAGCTTGCTGTCCGCGTCACCCTCGTGGATGGCCTCGAACACCTGCAGAATGGCTCGCGACTCGCCCTCTGCGCGGAGGATGCGCGATTGCGCCTCTCCCTCTGCCGTCAGGATGGCCGACTGCTTCTCTCCCTCTGCAGTGAGGATCTTGGACTGCTTGACACCCTCTGCCGTGAGGATCGCCGCACGGCGGTCACGCTCTGCACGCATCTGCTTTTCCATCGAGTCCTTGATGGACATGGGCGGCTCGATGGCCTTGAGCTCGACGCGGTTGACGCGAATGCCCCACTTGCCGGTGGCCTCGTCGAGCACACCGCGCAGTTGACCGTTGATCTGGTCGCGCGAGGTGAGCGTCTGCTCGAGGTCCATGGTGCCGACGATGTTACGCAGCGTCGTCGTGGTGAGCTGCTCCACACCGGTGATGTAGTTGGCGATCTCGTAGATGGCCGACTTGGGCTCCGTGACCTGAAAGTAGATCACCGAGTCGATGTCCACCACCAGGTTGTCGGACGTGATGACCGACTGCGGCGGGAACGAGTAGACCAGCTCGCGCAGGTCGACCTTGGCGCGCACGCGGTCGATGAACGGCACCAAGAAGTGCAGTCCGGCGTCGAGAGTGCGGTTGTAGCGACCAAGACGCTCGACCAAGTAGGCCTGCGTCTGGTGCACGACGATGATGGCTCGCGCGATTGCCGAGATGACAAAGATGGCAACAAAGGCGATCAGGGCGAGCCCCACGAATGCTTCAGGGTTCATGCTGTGTACTCCTCTTCCGGGACGACGATGGCCGTCGCTCCCACGATCTTGACAACGATGACTTCAGCGCCCTCAGGAATGACAGCGGCGTCGTCCACGATGCGAGCGGACCACACCTCGCCGCGCAGCTTCACACGACCGCTGGTCTCGGTGATCTCATCGATCGTGCGCGCCTTGGTGCCGACGGCCGCCTGCACATTGGTCTCCACAAAATCGACTCCGCGCTTACGCATCGACCTCAGCAACCACGGCCTCAGCGCCATCATCAGCAGGGCCGCCACCACAAGCGCGACCACCGCCGCAAGCACGACCGATCCCCCCGCGAGCACGACGACGCCGCCAGCAATGGCGCCTCCCGCGAGCATGAGGAACGTCAGATCGAGGGTGAAAATCTCGACGACGCCCAACACGGCTGCCGCCACGAACCACCACAATGAAGCCATGTCAACTCCTTTCAGTTCGGACGCTACCAGGCTGGACGCTGCGGCGAATCGGCCGCGGGATGGACGTCACTGATCATCCCTGCGAAGGACCCAACGCCGTCGACGTTGCATACCTGATCAACCCCCCGTTGAGTCATACTCTAGGCCGATCTGCGCGCCGTCCAGCGCCCGTCTTGAGCGAAGAGTTGGAGCGGCAACCCGTAGGTCTGAGACAGGTTGGCGCTCGTCAGCGTGTCGCCAAGGGCGCCCTTGGCAACGATCCTGCCGTCGCGCAAGAGCAAGGCATGCGTGAAGCCGGTGGGAACCTCTTCGACGTGGTGCGTCACCATGACGATCGCGGGCGACCTTCTGTCACCAGCGAGCTCAGTGAGGGCAGACAGCAGTTCTTCTCGACCGCCCAAGTCGAGGCCCGCAGCAGGCTCATCGAGCAACAAGAGTTCGGGGTCGGTCATGAGGGCGCGCGCGATCTGAACCCGCTTGCGCTCCCCCTCGCTCAGCGTCTCGAAGGTCCGGTGCGCGAAGGCGTGCATGCCGAAGGCGGACAACAGATCCTCTGCGCGCACCTCATCAACCCGCTCGTACTCCTCTCGCCACCGACCAGTGACGCCGTGAGCGGCCGTCATCACGATGTCGTGCACTGTCTCGTCCGGCGGGATGCGGTCGGCCAGCGCAGCAGACGCGAGACCCACTCGAATACGCAACTCGTTTGTGTCTGCATCGCCGAGTTGCTCGCCCAGAATCCGGGCAGTGCCCGTGGTGGGGTGCGCGCGCGCGGAGCACACCGTCATGAGGGACGTCTTGCCGGCACCGTTGGGCCCAAGAATCACCCAACGATCGGTGGGTTCAACGCTCCAGGTGATGCCGTCAAGTACCTGGTTGTCTCCGCGGCGCAGCGTGACATCGTCAAGCCGCAGGACTTCGCTCATATCGGTCGAGCCTAGCCCAGAACGTCGCGGTAGACCTCAAGGGTGCGTTCTGCGATCGTGTCCCACGAGAAGTGGTCGGTGGCGCGTTGACGGCCAGCCTTGCCCATCGCCTTCGCCGCATCGAGATCGGAGACCATGGCGTTGACGGCGGCCGCAAAGTCGGCGGCGTACTGCTCCGGGTCCGTCGGCGTCCCCGTGCCGTCTTGCACCTGGTCGATCGGCACGAGCATTCCCGTCACGCCGTGGTCCACCACCTCGGGGATGCCGCCGGTGGCCGTCGCGACCACTGGAAGGCCCACCGCCATCGCCTCAAGGTTGACGATGCCGAGCGGCTCATACACGGAGGGGCAGACGAACGCAGTACACGCGTCCAGCACTGCCACCAACTGCGCTCGCGGCAGCATCTCTTCGATCCAGATGACGCCGCCGCGCTCCTCTTGCAGCTTGGTGACCGCACCAGAGACCTCTTGAGCAATCTGCGCCGTGTCTGGCGCCCCTGCGCACAACACCACCTGGATGTCCTCTGGCAACTGCTCGACGGCCTTGAGAAAGTACGGCAGGCCTTTCTGACGCGTGATGCGACCGACGAACACGATGGCTGGCCGCGACGGGTCGATGCCGTATCGGGCGACGACGGCGTCGGCCGCGGAACGCTCTTCATCACCGGCTGGAGCGGCCCACGCGTCGACGTCGATCCCGTTGTGCACCACGTACACCTTCGAGGGATCGACGTTCGGGTAGCAGCGCAACACATCGGACTTCATGCCTTCTGACACGGCGATGATGCCGTCGGCCGCCTCGTAGGCGGTCTTCTCGATCCAACTGGAGACGCGGTACCCGCCACCAAGTTGTTCCGCCTTCCAGGGCCGCAAGGGCTCGAGCGAGTGTGCGCTCACCACGTGCGGGATGCCGTGCAGCGTCTTGGCGAGGTGCCCGGCCATGTTCGCGTACCAGGTGTGCGAGTGCACCAAGTCGGCTCCTGCGCAGTCGTGAGCCATGGGCAGGTTGTGCGCGATCACGTCGAGCGAGGCGTCTCCCACTCCGCCCCCAAGCGCGGTGTAGCCGGTGACGCCTGGCTCCTCGCGCGGGCCGTCAAAGGCCCGTACTCTCACCTCGACGTGTTCGCGAAGCACTCTTGCCAACTCATTGACATGGACACCCGCGCCTCCGTAGACGTGAGGCGGGTATTCACGGCTGAGAATGTCGATGCGCATGGTCCCACCGTAATCGTTTCGTCGCGTGTGTGGTCTGTGCGACGCGGTCACGTGGCACCTATGCTGGACATATGTCAGAGCCGAAAGTACTTGCCATCGTCCTCGCGGGAGGTGAGGGCAAGCGCCTGATGCCCCTCACCGCAGCACGGGCCAAGCCGTCCGTGCCTTTCGGGGGAACGTACCGACTTGTCGACTTCGCCCTGTCGAACCTGGTGAACTCGCGATACCTGCACATCGTGGTGCTGACGCAATACAAGTCGCACTCGCTCGACCGCCACATCGCGCGCACGTGGCGGATGTCTCCGCTGCTGGGCAACTACGTGGCGCCCGTACCCGCGCAGCAACGACGTGGCAAGCATTGGTATTTGGGCAGCGCTGACGCGATCTACCAGTGCGTCAACATCATCGAGGACGAGCGTCCAGACATCGTCGTGATCGTGGGCGCAGACCACGTGTACCGGATGGACTTCTCCCAGATGGTGGACGCCCACATCGCCTCCGGCGCCGACTTCTCGGTGGCCGGCATCCGCCAGCCGATCGAGATGTCGGACCAGTTTGGCGTGATCGACGTCGATCCCTCGAGCAAGCATCTCGTGCGTGCGTTCCTCGAGAAGCCCACCAACCCAGACGGCCTGCCGGACAGCCCGCAAGAGATCCTCGCCTCGATGGGCAACTACGTCGCTTCCGTCGGACCCTTGCTGGAGGCGCTCAAGGACGACGCCGAGAACGAGTCATCGAAGCACGACATGGGCGGCGACATCGTCCCCTACTTTGTCGACAAGGGCACGTGCGGCTTCTACGACTTTGTTGACAACGACGTACCCGGCTCGACGGCTCGCGACAAGGACTACTGGCGAGACGTGGGAACGATCGATTCCTACTACGACGCGCACATGGATCTCATCGCCGTGATGCCTGTGTTCAACGTCTACAACGACAAGTGGCCGCTTCACCAAGGACTCATCACGCAGCCACCCGCGAAGTTCATCCACTCTGAAGAGGGCCGCATGGGTCACGCGGCCGACTCCGTTGTCTCCCCTGGCGTCATCGTGTCAGGAGCGACTGTCACCGGCTCGGTACTGTCCCCAGGAGTGCGTTTGCACTCGTGGTCAACGGTGTCAGATTCCGTGCTCCTCGACGACGTCGTGGTGGACCGTCACGCCCAGGTGCACCGCGCCATCCTTGACAAGAACGTGGTGGTCGAAGAGGGCGCGCGCGTCGGAATCGATCGGGAGGCGGATATCGCTCGCGGCTTCACCGTCACGGAATCCGGACTGACCGTTGTCGCGAAGAACACCGTGATCCCCAGATGAGCGCGGTGTTCCCCACATGAGCGCAGTGATCGCCGGATGAAGACACGGCGCCTGATCCTTCTCGACGTCGATTCGACCCTCATCCGCCACGAAGTGATCGAGCTTCTCGCGGCGCGCGCAGGCACTCAGGTGCAGGTCGCGCAGATCACGGAGCGCGCCATGCGCGGAGAGATTGACTTCGCCGCGTCGCTCGCCGACAGGGTGGCCACGCTCAAGGGGTTGCCGACCACAGTTATCCAAGAGGTCGCGGAGCAGGTCGAACTCACTCCTGGCGCCCGGGAGTTGCTCGACGAGGCCCGTGCCGCTGGCTGGACTGTCGCGCTCGTCTCCGGCGGTTTCGAAGAGGTGGTCTCCTCGATCGCGCGCAGCGTGTCAGTGGATCTGTACCTCGCAAACAGACTTGAGGTGGAGCAGGGGCACCTCACCGGACGCACCGTGGGGCCCGTGATCGACCGCCACGCGAAGGCCGTCGCGCTCGCCGCCTTTGCGCGTGCCTCAGGCGTCGCCCTGCGCGACACGGTCGCGGTGGGCGACGGCGCCAACGATCTTGACATGATGGCGGCTGCGGGCCTGTCCGTGGCTTTCGCCGCGAAGCCAGTGGTGCGCGCGGCGGCCGACATCGTCATCGACGGGCCTCGCCTCGACGCCGCGTGGCCGCTCATCTCCGCCTGAGTCAACCAGAGACAACCCTGGCGGTCACGTCACCCGAAGCGACGCGACGTGCGCCATGATCGCGAAAGCCTGAGCCTCTGCCGACGTGCCCTCCGTCTCGAAATGTGGGGCCCCACACACGCCGCGCACCACGCCGTCGGCGTCGACGCGCGACAGCGCCGCCTCCAGCCACCGCGTCGCACGGTGAACGTAGTCGGCGGGTAGCCATCCCTCAGCCACGCCGGTGAAGGCCGTGTAGGCGCACATGAGCCCCGCGGTGCCGTCGGTGAAGGTCGCCGAGTCGTCGAGGACATCATGGAACCTGCCACCGGCGCTCTGATGGCGCGATATGGCGTCAAGCAGGTCTCTGGTGTCTCGCTGCCACCTGGCCCGCATCTCGGCAGGCACGGCCTCGCCGCCGACGCTGAGCGCCCTGGCCATCCCCGCCGCGGCCCAGCCGTTGCCAGACGCCCAGAACGCCCCACGCACGTGCTCCCCTGAGACGGTGTCGACCCTGTGCCTGTACAGGCCGGAGTTCGTGTCCCAGAGATGCTCGCGGTGCATGCGGTACTGCATGTCGGCTGGTGCCACATCGCCGGTGAGCACCAGCAACGGCACCACCATGTAGATCGAGTCGACCCACACCTCCGTGCTCCCCGCGAGGTGCCACACGACGCCCTCGTCGTCTCGTGGCGAGAACCTCAGGAACCACCAGCGCTGGCGTTCGAGCGCCTCTGCGGCGCGCGCGTCCCCTTGCGCGGCCAGCGCGGCGACGGCCTCACCCAGGCAGCCTCCGTTGACCAGCCCGGCATCGCCGGTGGCCGCGAGTCGGCCGTCTGCGTCTTGGTGCTCGAGCGCATCGCGAGCGATCGCCGCGGCAAGATCCGTCCGACCACTGTCGAGAGCGGCCTGAGAGGCAACCCCCTGCTCCCACGCGAGACGCTGCATGGGCAGCAGAGCGCTCCACAGCCGATCGATCAGGTCGCCGTCAGTCACTGCGAGCCCTTAGGCAGGCTTTCCCTCGACCACGTCGACGAGCCGCGCGGCGTTGGGGCCGATCTCAGGCCACGGGGTGTCGAACTCGAGGACCGCGGCCGCCGCCGTGGACATGCCCAGCGAGACCCGCTGCAACGGCTGCTTGAGGGATCCTGGCCCCGACAACCACGCGGCAACGTGCGATGTGGTCGGCTCGTGACCCACGACCAGCAAGGTCTCCACCTCGCCCACCCGCGCAAGCACCGAGATGAATCGATCCCGCGCGGACTCATAGAGATCCTCCTCGATGCGCAGCTCGACGTCGCCCAGCACACTCGCCATGCGCTTGAAGGTCTGCACCGTGCGATTCGACGAGGACACGAGAGCCACATCGGGACGTAGCCCCTTCGCTTGCAGTCTCTCGGCAAGCCGTCCGGCCGCGTCCCGCCCCTCCATGGTGAGGGCGCGCGAGTGATCGTCGAGGCCAGCCTGAGGAGCTTCTGCCTTGGCGTGTCGGGCCAGAATGAGGGTGGGCACCGCTACTGACCCATGGCGTGCACGCCACCGTCCACATGCACCATCTCACCGGTGGTCGCCGGGAACCAGTCGCTCAGCAGTGCGGTCACTGCCTTGGCAGCGGGCACGGTGTCTTCCGAGTCCCAGCCAAGGGGCGAACGCTCGCTCCATTTGCCTTCCATCTGGTCAAACCCAGGGATGTGCTTGGCTGCGGTGGTCTTGAGCGGCCCCGCAGACACGAGGTTGCAGCGGATGCCTTGGGGGCCAAGGTCACGCGCCAAGTAGCGGCTGATCCCCTCGTAGGCCGACTTGGCGACGCCCATCCAGTCGTACACGGGCCACGCGAAGCGACCGTCGAACGTCAGGCCCACAATCGAGCCCCCGCTCGACATCAGCGGCACCGTGGCCTCCGCGAGAGCCTTGAGCGAGTAGGCGGAGATGTGGATCGCGGTCGCGACGTCATCCCACTGGCCGGTCATGAAGTTGCCGCCCATCACGCTCTGTGGGGCGAAACCGATCGAATGCACCACGCCGTCGAGGTGGGGCACGTGCTCGCGCACGGCGTCGGGCAGCGCCGCGAGGTGCTCCGGATTGGTGACGTCGAGCTCGACAACCTTCGCCTCGACGGGAAGCCTGCGACCCATGGCCTCGGTGACCTTGAGCGTGCGACCCACCCCAGTGAGCACCACGTGCGCACCCTGCTCTTGGCTCAGGCGCGCCACATCGAACGCGATCGAACCCTCAGTCAATACCCCCGTGACGAGGATGTTCTTGCCTTCGAGAATGCCCATGGTTCCTCCTGTCGGAAAGCGTACGTGGTTGAAGTCTTAGTGCCCCATGCCGAGGCCGCCGTCGACCGGAAGCACCGCGCCAGACACATACCCTGCCTCATCCGAGGCTAAGAACACTGCCGCGGCCGCGACCTCGTCGGTGGTGCCAAAGCGCTTGGCGGGAATGGACGCCGCATACTGCTTCACCGTGTCTTCCCCCAGTTCCGCCGTCATGTCGGTCGCGATGAACCCTGGGGCGACGACGTTGGCGGTGATCCCGCGTCCGCCCACCTCGCGCGTGATGGAGCGGGCCATGCCGACGAGCGCCGACTTGGACGCCGAGTAGTTCACTTGGCCTGGGTTACCCAGCAATCCCACCACTGAGCCGATCAGCACAATGCGGCCGTACTTCTCGCGCATCATCGAGTTGACGGCGCGGCGCACGGTGCGGAACGTGCCGGTGAGGTTGGTGTCGATCACCGCAGAGAAATCCTCGTCAGACATCCGCATGAGCAGCCCGTCGCGGGTGATACCCGCGTTGGCCACGAGCACGCGCACCCGGCCGTGCTGGGCCTCCAACTCGTCGAAGGCGGCGTTCACGGCGTCTGAATCGGTGATGTCGGCGATTGCGCCCGTCACCCCTTCCGGGAGGTCGCCTCCCCGGTAGATGCTGGAGACGGTGTCGCCGTTGGCCACGAATGCCTCCGCTATCGCACGGCCGATGCCGCGGTTTGCTCCTGTCACCACCACGTGTCGCGTCATGGGCCCCAAACTAGCCGATGCGCCCGGAACCTTGTGCACGCGCCTCGCACGTACGATCGAGTCCGTGAGCCCTCCCGCCGAGAATCCACGCCCGGCCGCGTACCGGCCAGGACGGATCGCGCTCACCGCCATCGCCGTGCTTGCGGCGATGGCCCTTGGCCTCGTCGCCGGGTCGTGGCAGTGGAACCGCTACGAGACCAGGTCGGACGCTGTCGACGCCCAAGCAGCTGCGAAGGGCAAGCCGATCGCCGACCTCGAGGCGATCGTGGCCCCCGGCGCGTTGGGCCCGGGCGACGCCGAATGGCGCACGGCCACCGTCACCGGCGTGCTCGACCCCACTTCCGTGGTGGAACTGCGGGGCCGCTCCGTCGACAACACGGCGTCCCTGCAATACCTGGCGTGGGTCCACACACAGTCGGGCCGCACCGTGCTGGTCAACCTGGGATGGCAACCTCGCTCTGGCGCGACTGCCCCGACTCTGCCCCCAGGTGAGGTTACCGTGACCGGCATCGTGCGCGCCTTCGAGGAGGACAACGGGAAGCCAGGCACGCGCGTCACTCCTGTCCAGATGAACGGCATCGACGGCGAGGTGGTCCAGGCATACCTGATGGCAACCTCGACGTGCGGCGCGAACGGTTGCGTCGAGGGCCTCGAGCCGGCGCCGATCCCCAGCCTGTCACTGGGGCCCCACCTCAGTTACGCGCTGCAGTGGTGGCTACTCACGGCTGTCGCGGCGCCGCTGGGCGTGTGGCTCACACGCAGGGACGCGCTTCATGAGCGCGAGCGCGCCGCCGTCGCGGCAAGCCCTCAAAGCCAGCCCCCACCGCCCAAGCGCTCCAAGAAACGCCGTCTCACAGACGAGGAGATCGAGGACGCGCTGTAAGGGCCACGCGCCCTCGCTACGCGAGCGAGATCAGATCCCGGTACGACGCATTCCACAGGTCCTCGTCGGCGTCCGGCAACAGCAACACCCGCTCGGGCTCCAGCGCGTCTACCGCTCCCTCGTCGTGCGTCACCATCACGACGGCGCCTTCGTAGGTCTTGAGGGCACCAAGGATCTCCGCTCGCGAGGCGGGATCCAGGTTGTTGGTCGGCTCGTCGAGCAGCAGCACGTTCGCTTGGCTCACCACGAGCGTGGCGAGCGCCAGCCTGGTCTTCTCGCCACCCGAGAGAACGCGTGCGGGCTTGTCGACGTCGTCTCCTTGGAACAGGAAGGACCCGAGCACGCTGCGCACCTCTGTGTCGTTCAGGTCTGGCGCGCTGTGCCGCATGTTCTCCAGCACCGTCGCCTCCATGTCCAGAGTGTCGTGCTCCTGCGCGTAGTAGCCGAGCTTGAGGCCATGGCCCGGTTCCACCTGACCGGTGTCCGGCTGCTCGACCCCCGCGAGCAGCTTGAGGAGTGTCGTCTTGCCCGCGCCGTTGAGCCCCAGCACCACCACGCGCGAGCCGCGGTCGATCGCGAGCTCCACGTCAGTGAACACCTCGAGGGTGCCGTAGTTCTTGGACAACTCCGATGCTCGCAACGGCGTCTTGCCACAGGGCGCTGGCTTGGGAAAACGCAAAGCCGCCACCTTGTCTGACTGTCGCGACGCTTCGGTCTCCGCCAGCAGTCGCTGGGCTCGCTTCGCCATGTTCTGAGCAGCCACCGCCTTCGTGGCGCTCGCGCGCATCTTGTTGGCCTGCGCCATCAGTACTGACGCCTTCTGCTCGGCGTTCTTGCGCTCGCGGTGACGCCTGTGCTCGTCGTCCTCGCGCTGCTTGAGGTAGAGGTCCCACCCCATCGCGTACTGGTCCATCACGCCGCGGTTGGCATCCAGGTAGAAGACCTTGGTGACGACGGCACGCACCAGATCCACATCGTGGGAGATGATGACGAGCCCGCCGGGGTACTGCGCCAAGAAGCCGCGCAGCCACTGGATGGAATCCGCGTCCAGGTGGTTGGTCGGCTCGTCGAGCAGCAGCGTCTGCGCATCGGAGAACAGAATGCGCGCCAACTCCACGCGGCGGCGTTGACCGCCTGACAGGGTGCCCAATTCTTGAGCGAGCACTCGCTCGTCGAGCCCAAGGTTCGCCGCAATGCGAGCGGCGTCCGATTCCGCCGCGTAGCCGCCAGCCGCGCGGAAGCGCTCCTCAATCGCCGGGTACCTCTCCATGGCCCTCTCGGCAACGGCTGAGTCCTCGCTCGCCATGCCTAGCTCCGCCTCGCGCAACTTGCGCAGGATCGTCTCGAGGTCGCGCGCGGCCAGAATGCGATCGAGAGCGCGCACCGTCACATCACCCTCGCGGGGGTCCTGCGGCAGATAACCCACCGAGCCCTTGTGCGTGACCTTCCCAGCCGACGCCTGACCCTCCCCAGCAAGGATGCGGGTGAGCGTCGTCTTACCAGCGCCGTTGCGACCTACCAGCCCCACACGGTCGCCCTTGTTGATGCGAAACGACGCCGGGTGCAACAGCACGCGGGCGCCGATGCGCATCTCGAGTTCCTGGGCGACAATCACAGCAAATCCTTTCGGGCGCCCTGCGGCGGGCTGGGTGGTGGTGGACGCAAATGAGCGCAGATGGGGTGCCGCCCGGTATCGTGGCGGCCAATTCATTATCTCAGGGAGTCCCATGAACTTTCGTCACGCTCTGTCCCCCACCAATCTTGCCCTGGTTGCCGTGTTCGCTGGCCTCATCGCCGCGTCCACCATCTGGCCAGGCGCCGAGCTCGTCTCCGGAGTGCCCATCACTCTGCAGACACTCGCCGTGCTGCTTGCGGGCGCCGCTCTCGGGCCGTGGCGAGGCGCGAGCGCCGTCGTCCTGTACCTGGTAGTCGGCACTGCGGGCGCCCCCATCTTTGCAGGCCGCTCTGCGGGCCCTGCCGTCTGGACCGGCCCCACTGCCGGTTTCCTCGCTGGCTTCGTGATCGCCGCCTTCGTCGCCGGCTGGCTGGTGCGCAGCATGCGCCGACGCGCCCAACTCAACGTGTCCGGCGTGATCGGCGCTTGCGCGGTGGCCTCGCTGCTGGTGCTCAACGTGATCGGCTGGGGCTTCTTCATGATCCGGCTCGACGCCACGGCCGCCGACACCGTCGCCTTCGCGACTCCGTTCTTGGTGGGAGACATCATCAAGGTGTTCGTCGCCGGCGTGACGGCCGCGGCCGTGCACCGCGCGTACCCTGGCCTGCTCGGCGTGCCGGTCGCTCCCGCGAGCGTCGCCACGCCAGCGGCACCGGCGGCACCCGCCGCGCCGCCGGCCGTCGCGGTCGGCACCCAGGACGCGTCGTAGCGCTTACCCTTTCTCCATGATCGAATTCAAGGACGCGACCGTTGTCGCGCCCGATTCCGGCATCGTCATCCTCAAGCCCACCACTCTGACCCTGAGCGAGAACCGCATCACGGTGATCGGAGCCAACGGCTCGGGAAAGTCGACGCTCGCCAGGCTTATCAATGGGCTCGCGATTCCGGTGTCCGGCAGCGTGTCAGTGGACGGAGTCGATACGCGCAAGCATGGGGCGCGGGTGCGCCGCAAGGTCGGTTTCCTCTTCACCGACCCGACGTCGCAGTTGATCATGCCGACGGCCATCGAGGACGTGATGCTCTCCTTGCGCCGTGTCATCAAATCCAAGAACGAGCGAGTCAAGGCCGCGATGGCGGCGCTAGAAGACATCGGGCTCGGGGACAAGGCAGACGTGTCCGTCAACGCGCTGTCCGGCGGGCAGCGCCAACTGCTTGCGCTTGCTGGCGTGCTGACGGCGACACCCAAGGTGGTGGTGGCTGACGAGCCCACCACGCTCTTGGACCTGCGCTGGAAGGCGCACGTTGGCGCGCTCCTGCACTCTCTGCCTATTCAATTGATCGAGGTGACGCACGACCTGGAGGCGGCCACCAAAGCCGATCGCACCCTGGTGGTCGACGACGGCGGCGTGGTGTTCGACGGGAACCCTGAGGACGCCGTGTCCCACTACCGCGACCTCATGTACCGCAAGTCGGTAGGGGAACCAGCGTGACGCACGTGCTGGGCGCCTACCGACCCGGAGCGTCGCCCCTGCACCGGCTCCCCGCATGGTCGAAGGTGGCCGCGCTGGTCGCGTGGTCGGCCGTCACCTTGTTGGTCAGGGACCCCATCACGTCTGGCGGCATGGCCGCCGCCGCGCTCCTGCTACTGGTGAGCGTGACGCCGGCACCGGGGCCCACGCTCAAGGGCCTCGGCATGATTGTCATCGTGGCCGCCATGGCGGGCGCCTACCAGGTGTGGAGGGGCGACTACCTGGCGGGGATCGACATTGGCGTCGACCTCATCGGCCTCTTCGCCCTGTCTCTGTCCATCACAGGCTCCACACCGATGTCCGACATGCTCGACCTGGCCACGGCCGCCGCTCGTCCGTTCAGGCGCATCCTGCCGCCAGCCGTGACTGGACTCATGTTTGCGATCATGTTGCGCGCGATCCCCGAGATCGCGAACATCATGCGCCAGTCGAGAGATGCCGCCCGCGCCCGTGGGGTGCGCCGCAACCTCACGGCGCTCATGATTCCCACCGCCACGCGCACCGTCGGCTTCGCCCTCGACTTGGGCGCGGCGCTCCACGCCAGGGGGATCGGCGATGACGCAAGGTCGGATGCACCACGGTTGCGGCCGATGCGGCTCTCCCCTCAGGCGCCGAGCGAGTAGTTTTTGAGGACGGGACGCACCGTGCGCGTAGCACGCGCACCGCGTCGGCTCAGGCGGGAGACACCATGACGTTCAACGAGGGCACACGACTCGACCCCAACCGCGTCCAACGCAGGGGCCCCGGCGGCGCGCGTGGAGGGATCGCCATTGGGGGCGGGATCGGTGGCGTGGTGATCGTCATTCTTGCGCTGATTCTCGGCATCGACCCCTCGGTACTGAGCCTCGATGACGGAACTCGGGGTCTCGGTGGCGCGGCGGGGGCACAAGACGACACCGTGCAGCAGGAATTCGCCGCGAACTGCACCACAGGCGCGGACGCCAACGCCGACGCAGACTGCCGGGTGCTCGCCGTCATCGAGTCGCTCGACGCGTACTGGTCGGACGCACTTCCAGCCGCGGGCTTCCGCCACGCTCTGCCTGGCGTGGTGATCTTCGATCAGTCCACGTCGTCCGCTTGCGGCATGGCATCGTCGGCAACCGGCCCGTTCTACTGCCCACCCGACCAGACAATGTACGTGGACACTACGTTCTTTGACTCCCTGGCGTCCTTCGGTTTCGAGAGCGGCAACCTGGCGGAGGCGTACGTGATCGCCCACGAGTACGGGCATCACATCGAGAACGAGTTGGGCGTGTTCGACATTGCGGACCGCTCAGGAACCGGCGCGAACTCGGACTCCGTCAAGGTCGAGTTGATGGCGGACTGCCTCGCGGGGGTATGGGTGGGACATGCGGCCACCACGCCAGATCCAGACACCGGCGTCCCGTTCCTCGAGCCGATCTCTCAGGAGCAACTCGACAATGCCTTGGCTGCGGCGGCCTCCGTGGGAGACGATCGCATCCAAGAGGCGACTCAAGGCGAGGTGGACCCCCACACCTTCACGCACGGCACGTCCGAGCAGCGGACTGAAGCGTTCGTCACGGGGTACACGAACGGTACCGTCGCGTCGTGCGACGCGTTCGGAGTGCTCGACCGCTAGACCTGGAACACGCTAGACGTTGAAGCCCAGCGCCCTGAGCTGCTCGCGGCCGTCATCGGTGATCTTGTCTGGGCCCCACGGCGGCATCCACACCCAGTTGATGCGGAACCCGTTCACGAGCCCCTCGAGCGCCTGAGCGGTCTGGTCCTCGAGCACGTCCGTCAGCGGGCAGGCGGCCGAGGTGAGCGTCATGTCGATGATGGCGTGCTGGTTCTCGTCGAGGTGGACGCCGTACACGAGGCCAAGGTCCACCACGTTGATTCCCAGCTCTGGGTCGATCACGTCGCGCAGCGCCTCTTCGACGTCGGCCACGTTGGAGGGGGTTGCAGTGTCGGTCATGGTGTTGATCCTTCCGTGCCAACGGTGGCGCGCGCAATCGCGTCGCGCAACGCTATCCAGCTGATGAGGGCGCACTTGATGCGCGCCGGGTACTTGCCCACACCCACGAATGCGGTGGCGTCTTCCAGCAGGTCTTCCCGTTCGTCGCCGAGGGGAACACCCTTGTGGTGCATGAGGGCCATGAAGGCCTCCATGGTCTCGTCGGCGGTGCGCAGGTTCGCGCCGTCCATCATCTCGGCCAGCATCGAGGCGGACGCTTGGGAGATCGAGCATCCCTGGCCCTCCCACGACACCGACGTGATGAGGTCGCCGTCGAGTCCCACGCGCAACGTGATCTCGTCGCCACACGTGGTGTTGACCTGGTGCGACTCCCCCACTGAGGGAGCTTCAGGCGTCACGAGGCCGCTGCCGCGCCTGGTCTTCGCGTAGTCAAGAATGACCTGCTGATACATCTGCTCAAGGTCGCTCATGAGTTCACTCCAAAGAACGTCCTGACGGTACCAAGGACGTCAACGAAAGCCCTCGCCTCGTCCTCGGTCGTGTACAGGTGGGCGCTCGCACGGGTCGAGGAGACCACGCCAAAGCGCCGATGCAGGGGCTGGTTGCAGTGGTGCCCCACGCGCACGGCGATGCCAGCGTCGTCAAGGATTTGGCCTACGTCGTGGGCGTGCACGCCGTCAACCACCACGGCGGCCAGGCCGAGCACGTCGGCCTTGGCTACGTCCCCCACCGGTCCCAGCAGGCGGATGCCAGGCAACTGAGCCACACCCTCGCGCATGATCTGCGCGAGCCGCGCCTCGTGCCGCGCGACGTTTTCCATCCCGAACGCCATGAGGTATTCGGCCGCGGCTCCCAGCCCCACGGCTTGCGCCACGGGTTGCGAGCCTGACTCGAAACGGTGAGGCGCATCGAGCCAGGTGGTGGTCTCCATGGTCACCGTCTTCACGCTGCCGCCGCCAAAGACGACGGGGGGAAGGGCGTCCAGAAGGGTCCCCCGGCCCCACAGCGCGCCTATGCCGGTGGGTCCCAGCATCTTGTGTCCAGAGAACGCGGCGAAGTCGATGCCGAGCGCCTGCACGTCGACGGGAAGGTGAGGAACGGCTTGGCACGCGTCGAGCACCGTCAGCGCGCCCACTTCGCGCGCCTTGGCCACGATGGGTGCCACGTCCGTCACGATGCCGGTCACGTTGCTCGCGGCCGTGAACGCGACCACCTTGGTGGTCTCGTCGATGACGGAGGCGATCGAGTCGGGCCGCATGCGGCCCTCGTCATCCACCTCGATCCACTTGAGCGTCGCACCCGTGCGCACGCACAACTGCTGCCACGGCACCAGGTTCGCGTGATGCTCCGTCTCTGTGACGACGATGGTGTCGCCGGGGCCCACGCGGAAGCGTTCGGCCTCTGCGCCGCCGATGCCTGCCGAGGCGTTCGCGATGCCGCCTGCCACGAGATTGATCGATTGCGTGGCGTTGCCCGTCCACACGATCTCTTGTGGCGCGGAGGCGTTCACGAGCCGCGCCACGCTCGCACGTGCGCCCTCGAAGGCTTCTGTCGCCTCTTCCGCGATCAGGTGCGCGCCACGCTGCACCGCGCCGTTGTGGGCGCGCTCGAACTCGGCCACGGCGTCCAGCACCTGGTGAGGACGCTGGGACGTCGCGGCGGAGTCGAGATACACCAGGGGCTTCCCGTTCCGCACCGTGCGGGCGAGGATCGGGAAGTCTGCCCTGACGCCAGTCAGCGTGTCCATCGTGGTGCTTACGCCTCCACCGGGAAGCGGTCGTAGCCCTCTGCCTCGAGGCGCTCGGCCAGTTCTGGCCCGCCCTCTTCTGCGATGCGGCCGTTGACGAACACGTGCACGTAGTCAGGCGTGATGTAGTTGAGGATGCGCGTGTAGTGGGTGATGAGCATGACGCCCAGTCCCGTGTCTTCCTTCACGCGGTTGACACCCTCGCTCACGACGCGCAAGGCGTCGACGTCGAGGCCAGAGTCGGTCTCGTCAAGAATGGCGATCTTGGGGCTCAGCAGCTCCATCTGGAGGATCTCGTGGCGCTTCTTCTCCCCGCCAGAGAATCCCTCGTTGACGTTGCGCTCAGCGAACGCTGGGTCCATGCGCAGCTTCTCCATCGAGGTCTTGACGTCCTTGACCCAATGACGCAGTTTGGGGGCCTCGCCCTCGATGGCTGTCTTCGCGGTACGCAAGAAGTTGGATACGGACACGCCGGGCACCTCGACGGGGTACTGCATCGCGAGGAACAGGCCTGCGCGGGCACGCTCGTCCACCGTCATGGCGAGCACGTCCTCACCATCGAGCGTGACGGAGCCCTCGGTGATCGTGTACTTGGGGTGACCAGCGATCGAGTAGGCCAGCGTGGACTTGCCGGAGCCGTTTGGGCCCATGATGGCGTGCGTCTCGCCAGAGGAGATCGTGAGGTCGACCCCCTTGAGGATCTCGATGACGCCCTCAGGCGTGTCGACGGTGACGTGCAGGTTCTTGATGACCAGGGTGCTCATGCGTTCTCCTTAACGGGAAGTCGTGGGTGATCGACGTCGACGAGCACGCGCTCGCCATCGATGGTGACGGGATAGGAATCGACGGGGTCGATGGCTGGCAACTCCATCACGGCGCCGGTGCGCACATCGAAGCGGGCTCCGTGGGCCCAGCATTCGACCTCGCAGCCCTCGATCTCGCCCTCTGACAGTGGCACCTCGCCGTGGCTGCACACGTCGTTGATGGCATAGAACTCACCGTCATCAGTGCGTACCAGGGCAACGGGAACCTCGGCGCCGTCACCGCGTGTCAGGAAGACCTGCAGTGCCGAGCCTGGCTCCATGTCGGCCACTTGGCACGCCAACTGCTCGCTCACGACTCGTCCTCCCCGTCGGTGATCTGTTCAAGTTCTTGGTCGATGGCCCGCATGAGGCCCTTTTCCACCTCAGGCACGCCGATTTGCTGGACCAGGTCGGCGAAGAATCCGCGAACCACCAGCCTGCGGGCGGCGTCCTCTGTGATGCCCCGCGAGCGCAGATAGAACATCTGCTCCTCGTCGAAGCGACCCGTGGCGGAGGCGTGACCGGCTCCCTCGATTTCCCCTGTCTCGATCTCGAGGTTGGGAACAGAGTCGGCCCGCGCGCCGTCGGTCAGGACCAGGTTGCGGTTGAGCTCGTACGTGTCGGTGCCCTCGGCCGCGGCGCGAATGAGCACGTCGCCGATCCACACGGTGCGGGCCGTCTTGCCAGCGAGCGCGCCCTTGTACGTGACGCGCGAACGGCAGCGCGGCGCGACGTGGTCCACGAAGAGCTGGTGCTCCTGGTGCTGGCCCGAGTCGGCAAAGTACAGGCCGTACAGGTCGACGGAGGCACCCTCGCCAGCCAGCGCGGCCGAGGTGTTGAGGCGTACCACCTTGCCGCCAAGCGTGACGACGGACTGCCGCAGGCGTGCGTCCCGGTCGAGCTTGGCCACGACCTCGCCCACGTGAATCGCGTCGGCGTCCCAATCCTGAATCAGCACAAGGTTGAGGGAGGCGTTGTCGGCAACGTGAACAGAGGTGAACTCGCCAACCACGGCGGATCCCTTGCGTTCGATGATGACGGTGACCTCTGCACTGGTTCCCACGTCAAGCGAGATGGCCTGCCGGGCGGACTGGCCGGTTCCTGTCACGGTGATGCGGATCGGCTCGGCCACGATGGTGCCTGGCGCGACGGCGAGGGCCATCGCCCCTTCCGCGCGCGCCGCCGCGACTGCGCTCGCGCGGTCTCCAGGAGCCCTCACTGCGCGCTCGCGGAACTGCTCGGCGTCAATCGTGGTGATGCTCACGCCTTGGGGCAGCTCCGGATAGCTCGCCTCGAGGTGCTCGCCGGTCTCCTTGTCTTCAAGGAGTGCGGCGATGTCGCGCATCGGCGAGAAGCGCCAATTCTCCTCGCGGCCGGTCGGCATGCCGAAAGCGTCGGCATCGAAGGACAAGAGCCGGTCAGCGCGCGACTTGTCCGGCACGGTGGTGCCGTTGTACTGGTGCTTGTGCGCGGCGTCGGCCGTGGCCTTGCTGTGGTCTGTGGTGATACTCAACCGACGGATCCTTCCATCTGCATTTCGATGAGGCGATTCAGCTCGAGCGCGTACTCCATCGGGAGCTCGCGGGCGATGGGCTCCACGAATCCGCGCACAATCATGGCCATGGCCTCGGTCTCCGCCATTCCGCGGGACATGAGGTAGAACAGTTGGTCCTCGCTCACGCGGGACACGGTTGCCTCGTGACCCATACTCACGTCGTCCTCGCGCACGTCCACGTAGGGATACGTGTCTGATCGTGAGATCTGGTCCACGAGCAGTGCGTCGCACAAGACGTTCGACTTGGAGCCCTTCGCACCCTCGAGCACTTGAACGAGCCCGCGGTACGACGTGCGGCCACCCCCGCGCGCCACCGACTTCGACACGATCGACGACGAGGTGTTGGCGGCGGCGTGCACCATCTTGGCGCCTGCGTCTTGGTGCTGGCCCTCGCCGGCAAAGGCGATCGACAGGGTCTCGCCCTTGGCGTGCTCACCCAGCAGGTAGATGGCCGGGTACTTCATGGTGACCTTCGAGCCGATGTTGCCATCGACCCATTCCATGGTGGCGCCCTCGGCCGCCGTAGCGCGCTTAGTGACGAGGTTGTAGACGTTGTTCGACCAGTTCTGGATGGTCGTGTAACGCACGCGGGCGTTCTTCTTCACGATGATCTCGACCACCGCGGAGTGCAGCGAGTCAGACTTGTAGATCGGCGCAGTACAGCCCTCGACGTAGTGCACGTAGGAGCCCTCGTCGGCGATGATCAGGGTCCGCTCGAACTGGCCCATGTTCTCCGTGTTGATGCGGAAGTAGGCCTGGAGAGGGATGTCGACGTGGACGCCCGGCGGGACGTACACGAACGATCCGCCTGACCACACGGCCGTGTTGAGCGACGCGAACTTGTTGTCGCCAGGCGGGATCACGGTGCCGAAGTACTCCTCGAAGAACTCGGGGTGCTCCCGCAAGGCGGTGTCGGTGTCCATGAAAATGACGCCTTGCTCTTCCAGGTCCTCGCGGATCTGGTGGTACACCACCTCGGACTCGTACTGGGCGGCCACTCCAGAGACGAGGCGCTGCTTCTCCGCCTCCGGGATGCCCAACTTGTCGTACGTGCGCTTGATCTCCTCCGGCAGTTCCTCCCAGCTGGTGGCCTGCTTCTCGGTGGAGCGCACAAAGTACTTGATGTTGTCGAAGTCGATACCGGTGAGGTCGGAGCCCCACGTGGGCATCGGCTTCTTGCCGAACAGCTTGAGCGACTTGAGGCGGAGCTTGAGCATCCACTCCGGCTCGTTCTTGAGCGTGGAGATGCCGCGCACCACGTCCTCGTCGAGGCCGCGCTTGGCGATCGCCCCTGCGGCGTCGTCGTCATGCCACCCGAATTCGTAGTTGCCCAAAGACGCAATGGTCTCGTCTTGGGTCATGGGGACGTTGTCAGTGGGTGTGCTCATCGTCATCCTTCCTTCAGGGCTGGGGTGAGCGGGATGGTGGTCGTGCACACGTGAGCCCCTTGGGCGAGCGTGGACAGTCTTTGAACATGAACGTTGAGAACGGAGGAAAATGCCCTGGCTTCCGCTTCGCACCACTCCGGCGCGACCTGGGCAATCTCTTGAACAGGGCAATGGCCTTGACACAGCTGGACGGTGTACCCGCCTGGGCCAGGGCGCACCGACGTGGCGTAGCCCTGCTCTGCGAGGGCGGACGATAGCGCCTCCACCCGTTCCGCCATCGGCGCGTTGGGGTCGACGGCGTCGGCGAGGGTCGCCTCGAGCCTCGCGGCGTGGGCCTCGACAAATTCTGCGAGATCGCCGCGATCGCGCATGTAACTGACTGCCTCCCTCGCCACTTCCGAGTAGGCGGACTGCAAGGACCGCTGGCCCTCCGCCGTCGCGACAAACGACCTGGCAGGTCGGCCACGCCCACGGTCGGCCGGGTGCGGCAACTCGTGGTCGTGAATGAGTCCGTCGTCGATGAGTGCGCCCAAGTGGCGCCGCACGGCGGCCGACGTGAGGCTGAGTTTGTCGGCAAGGGCGGCAGCGGTGATGGGGCCAGCAGATGCGATGAGGCTCAGGATGCGCTCTCGAGTGGTGTCCGTACCCAAGAAAGCCTCCTTCCGCCGTTTTCACCGCCTTGCGCGGTCGTCAGGTAATTAAACAACATTGTCGTGCCGAAAATGCCCGTGCGCAAGCAAGGCGGGCCTAACCTCCGCGGCACACGCCTAGACTTGGTCAGTGACCACAACGGCCCCCGAGACTCGCTCCCGCAACCCCTTCCAGCGACTTCGCCGTTTCTTGGTCCGCCACGGTCGCGCGCTCACGGTCGCCAACATCTTCACTCAGGGCGGCATCATCGTCACCGGCGGCGCGGTAAGGCTGACCGGGTCCGGGCTGGGCTGCTCGACCTGGCCCCAGTGCGAGCCAGGCACGTTCGTCCCCGAACTTCGCAGCGAGCTCGGGATTCACCCGTTCATAGAATTCGGCAACCGCACCCTGACCTTCGTCTTGCTCGTGGTGGCGGTCGGGGTGGCGCTCGCCGTGTGGGACACCCGCCCAGCCCTCCGCTGGTGGGGCCTCGTGCCGCTCTTGGGCGTAGTGGCTCAGGCGATCATCGGGGGCATCACGGTCCTGGCCGACCTCAACCCCGTCGTCGTCGCCCCCCACCTGTTGCTGTCCATGGCCCTCGTGTGGCAGGCCGTGTGGCTCGCACTGAAGTACCGTGACGCCCCCAGGCGGGACGGGCGATGCATCAAGTCCACGCTACGGACCAGTTCCGTACTGCTCGCTGGCCTACTGGTTCTCGGCACGGTCACTACGGGTGCCGGTCCGCACTCTGGCGACGCCGACGCGACCGAGAGGCTCGGAATCGACCCCGAAGTCGCCGCCCAGGCCCACGCGCTCATTGTGTGGGCGTTCGTCGCTGTGCTGGCCTTCTTGGTGTGGCGTGTGCGCTCAGACCGCTCGGAGGGCGAACGGGACGAGGTTGGCAAAGCCTGGAAGGTTCTTGTCGCCGTCACGTTGCTGCAGGCCCTCATCGGCTATGTCCAGTACTTCACCGGCCTGCCAGAAATCATCGTCGGCGCGCACCTCGCTGGCGCCGCGATCCTCACGGCCGCACACTCCGCCGCCTTCTACTTGCTCAAACGAGATCGCACCAAGGTGCGTGCCCAGGCGGCCGCGTAGCGCGCTGACCGGTTGCGGCGCCGTCGCCGTGTAGCCA
This sequence comes from Demequina sp., assembly GCF_016278775.1. Lineage (GTDB taxonomy): Bacteria > Actinomycetota > Actinomycetes > Actinomycetales > Demequinaceae > Demequina. The sequence continues at coordinate 33,031 of NZ_JADQBF010000029.1, forward strand.
TGCTTGAGCCATGATTCGACGCGCCACCGCGACCGCACTGGTCGCCCTCTTGTGTGCTGGATGCGCCTCCCCGGACGAGGTCAGTGCGACCGACGCAGTTCTGACGGTCACGAGCGAGGACTTCGCCGACGGCGCGGCTATGCCCGAATGGACCACGGCCGACGCCTTCGGGGGCCAGTGCACGGGAGACAACACGAACCCCCAGCTCTCCTGGCAGTCGCCGTCCCCAGACACGGAGGGCTTCGCCATCACCATGATCGACACGGACGCCGGGGGCTTCGTTCACTGGCTGGTGGCCGACATCCCCGCATCAACCACCTCGATCGATCGCGGCGCGTCAGGCGACTTGAGCGGCGTGGGCGGCAGCAGGTCGATGTCCTCGACGTCCTACGGCGAGTATTTCGGGCCGTGCCCGCCCAACGCCGACCACCACTACGAGTTCTCGATCTACGCACTGGATAGGGCGCTCGCGCTCGAACCAGGCTTCACGCACGGCGATCTCCTCACCGCCATGGAGGGGCACATCCTGGCGCAGGGCTCGATCACGGGCCTCCAGTCGGGCCCTGCATAGGGCCCCTACTCCCCTGGGCGACGCCTGTCCGTAGGCGGCAGCATCCACGGTGCGTCGGCGGGGCGAAGCGTGGTCCACCCCGCGCGGCGGGCGAGGTCAGCGGCCATGGCGCCGACCACGAGGGACGACGAGTGCACCCGCCCGGCGGGGATCGCGGCCAACACGTCATCAAGGGCGACCCAGGCGCCGACCATGTCGTGCTCCTCGTCGGTGCGAAGGTGCTGTTCGGCGACGGGCACCGGCGCGAGGTCCCGCGCCAGAAACACCCGCACCGCCTCTGAACTGCCTCCCCCTGAAGGGAAGTAGTCGGCGAGCACGTGCCACGTTGCCGCGGTCAGATCCGCCTCCTCGTGCAACTCGCGCTTGGCCGTCTCGACGGGCGGCTCGTCCGCCACGTCGCGCAGACCCGCCGGGGGCTCCCAGCACTCGACCCCCACGGGGTGGCGATACTGGCGCACCAGGTAGATCTCGCCAACCTCGTTGAGCGCGACGATGACGACGGCTCCCGTGTGCTGCACATAGTCACGCGTCACGACGGCGTGGCCAAGGTCCACCTCGTCGCTCACCAGGTTGAACACGAGGCCGTCGAAGCGCTCGTGGCGCGTCAGCGTCGGGCGTGGCGCGTCGACGTCGGCCAATGGCGCCGCCGCCTCCGGCGTCACGATGTGGGGGACACGGCAGGTGCGGAGGAGGGGGACACGGCAGGTGCGACGTACTGCTCGGCGGGGCTTTCGTCGCGCGCCGGCTCACCCTTCTGGAGCTCGAGCGCGGCCGCGATGAGCCCCGCAAAGAGAGGGTGCGCCTTCGTGGGGCGCGAGAGGAATTCGGGGTGCGCCTGAGTGGCCACGTAGTACGGGTGCGCGGCGCGCGGCAACTCGATGAACTCCACCAGTTGGCGATCGGGGGACTCCCCCGACACCACCAGGCCGGCCTCTTCGAGGCGTTGCCTGTACGCGTTGTTGACTTCGTAGCGGTGGCGGTGGCGCTCCCCCACGGTTGCCACGCCGTAAGTCTGCTCCACGACGGAGCCCGGAACCAGAACCGCGCGGTACTCACCCAAGCGCATCGTGCCACCCAGGTCGCCCTTGCCCTCGACAAACTCGAGCTGCTCTTCCATGGTGGCGATCACAGGATGGTGAGTGTCGGGATCGAACTCGGAGCTGGACGCTCCCTCCAAGCCCAGCACGGTGCGCGCATACTCCATCACCATGACTTGCAGGCCCAGGCAGATGCCAAGGGTGGGAACCCGATTCTCGCGCGCCCAGCGGGCCGCGCCGATCTTGCCGTCCACCCCACGCACGCCGAAGCCACCGGGGATCAGGACGGCATCGACTCCGCCAAGAGCTTTCTGGGCGCCCTCTGGGGTCTGACACGTGTCGGAAGCGACCCAGCGGATGTTGACTCGCGCGTTGTGGTGGAAGCCACCAGCACGCAGCGCCTCTCCCACCGACAAGTAGGCATCGGGAAGGTCGACGTATTTGCCGACCAGGGCAACCTCGACCTCTTCAGCGGGGTGGTGGACGCGGCGCAGTACGTCGTCCCACGCTCCCCATTGCACGTCGTGGAAAGCCAGGTCGAGCCTGCGCACCACGTATGCGTCCAGACCCTCGGAATGCAGCACCTTGGGAATGTCGTAAATGCTCGGCGCATCCTTGGCCGTCACGACGGCCTGCGGCTCGACATCGCACATGAGCGCGATCTTGTTCTTGACAGAGGCGGGAATGTCGCGGTCGGCACGGCACACAATCGCGTCTGGCTGGATGCCGATGCTGCGCAGCGCTGCCACGGAGTGCTGCGTTGGCTTGGTCTTGAGCTCGCCGGAAGGGCCGATGTACGGCACGAGCGAGACGTGCAGGAAGAAGACGTTGTCGCGGCCCACATCGTGGCGCACCTGGCGCGCCGCCTCGATAAACGGCTGGCTCTCAATGTCGCCGACGGTGCCGCCGATCTCGGTGATGATCACGTCCACGTCCGGACCCGCTTGGGCGCGCATGCGGCGCTTGATCTCATCGGTGATGTGAGGGATGACCTGCACCGTGTCGCCCAAGTACTCGCCGCGTCGTTCCTTGGCGATCACTTGCGAGTACACCTGGCCGGTGGTGACGTTCGAGTCGCCAGAGAGCTTCACGTCCAGGAAGCGTTCGTAGTGGCCGATGTCGAGGTCGGTCTCGGCTCCATCCTCCGTCACGTAGACCTCGCCATGCTGGAACGGGTTCATCGTTCCAGGGTCGACATTGAGGTAAGGGTCGAGCTTCTGCATCGTGACGCGGATGCCGCGCGAGCGAAGTAATCGGCCGAGGCTGGAAGCCGTCAGGCCCTTTCCCAGGGAGGACACAACGCCCCCTGTGACAAAGATGTGCCGGGTGACATGGTCCGCACGGGACTCAAAACGAGATCTCTCCACGGACTTCAACAGTAACAGTGTTCGCGGGTGATCATGGTGGCTCGCCGGTCACGGTTTCGCAATGAGCGCCAGTTCTTGAGCGGCGCCGTACGCTCCTGAACCGCCGTCTCGCTGCTCTACCAGGGCCAACACCACTTGAGCGGGCATGAGCGACTCCTCCGTCGCCACCACGACACTCGGGCGATCAGTGATCGCAACCGTCGCGCCGTGTGTGATCGCCTCCGTGGCGACAGTGGGCGCTTCCCCGTTATCGAACACGACCACCAGGGTGGCGGACACGTACTGCTCCCACACGCTCGCTGCGAGTCCCGCCATGGTCCCCCCGCCCTCTGGGCCTTGTGCGGTCACGATGACGAGGGCGTCGACGGGCCCCGTGGCCGCCTCGCTCACGGCGAGCAGGTCGGACCGGGTGAGGACCTCGAAGAGCACCGCCGTTCGATCCGCAGCCACCCCGTCGTCTGGAAACTCCACCCCCACGTCTCCCGGGGCCTCGGCGCCCGCTGGCACGGCGTCTGGCACGAGCGCCTGGACGATCGCGTGCTGCAAGACGTCGGTCGAGGGCAGCCCTTCGGCCCCGATCACCGAATCCGCCACCTGATCCGCGATCTCGCCGCGATAGGCGCCCAGCTCCGGAGTCCACCAGTCGGCGCTCAGCGCCGCCTCGAGTGCCACAGTGGCACCCGCGTCCTTGAGGGCGGTTGTCACCTTGTCGACATCCGCTGCCGACGCGCCATCGGCCACGAGGATCGCGATCTCCGCGCCCTCGAGTCGACCCGAAACGGAAGCGGTGACCACCTCAGCGAGCCACGCCTCGCGTTGCGCGACGCGCGCCAACGCCTCCTCGATATCGGCAGCAGCGGAGGGCGATGCTTTCGTGGCGTCGACCCCTCGGGGTGCTGCCAAGCCGATCAGAACTCCCGCGGAAAGGGCGAGCACCAAGAATGCCGCGAATACCGTACGCGATCGCATCAACCCAGGCCCGTCACGCGCGTCACCACGTCCCGCACTTGAGGATGCAAGGCGAGCGCCGCCGCGGCCGCCAGCGCCGCGAGGACAACCACGAGCCACCCTTGAAGTCGAGACCACCGCGACCTGTGGATCCTGGCGAGCATGCGTCCGTCGATCCACGCGGGCCCGGCGGCGACGCGTGCCAACAGCGCCGAGGCTCCCTGCGCCGAATCCACCAAGTCGGGAATCGCGGTGTCAATGCCAACAGTCGCGATCAGCCTGGCGCCGGCGGACGCTGCGAGGGCCACCGCGAGATCGGCCGATTCGAGGCGCGAAGCGCTGCTGACGTGCCTCACCCCAAGTGCCCCCAGACGGGTGGTCGCGACCGCGTTGGACTCGCCGTGAACGACCACTCGTGAAGCTTTCGATAGCACCTCATCTGACACGCCTTCGATCGGACCGACGATCACATCCACGCCGTGGTGCTCGGCCACCACATTTGCGGCGTCGCCCGTGACGATCACGACGGGGCGCAGCTCGCGAACCACGCGTCTTAGGGCTGCAAGTTGGTTCTTGTATCCCGGCCCTGCGGTCACTACCAGCACATCCTTGCCCGCAAGGTCCAACTCGAGGTGCGGCACCGCATCCCCGTCGACGAGCGCGGGGCCATCCCTTTGCACCAGATCCAGCGCACTCGCCGTGAGGCGCGGCAATCGCGAGGCCGACGCGGCCTTGGCCTCGGTCTGCCTGCTCTCAATGTGTTCCGCGTCCACCACTCGACACTCGACACTTCCCGGGCCAGATGTCACGATGGCGCGCCTGCCATCGGAGCCAGCCTCGACGGTGAAGTCGACACTCACCTCGTCCCCGTCGGCCGCGGCGATCAGCGTGCGGTCGGTCGCGTCCACGAGCGGTATCGACCGGGCGAGAAGTGTGGAAGCGCCGCGCGCCTCGAACCGGCCCGTGAGGCTCGGCGACACATTGATCACGCAGGCGGGTTCGCGGTCGGCAAGAAGCTCCGCCGAAGCCGCGTCCAGGTCGGCTCTGTCGATGATGGCGATTTCGCCCCGTTTGAGGACGCGCGCCAGCGTGCGGGGATCGTGCCCTACCCGCACACGGGCGGAAAGGGTCGTGGGGGTGTTGGCCTCGGAAGAACGCCTCATGCCGTCATGGTGCCACGCGAGAGCTCTCAAGGAGCTCCACGGCATGCGCGCGCGCCGAAGCCGAGTCTTGCTCTCCCGAGAGCAGGCGTGCCACCTCGGTGACGCGATCCTCCCCTTCGACCTCGCGCACGTGCGACACGGTGACGGCGCCGTCGGACGCCTTCGATACCACCACGTGGTGTGCCGCGCATGCCGCAACCTGGGCGAGATGGGTGACGACCAGCACCTGGTGTGTGCGTGCCAGAGCCGCGAGGCGCTGCCCCACGGCTTGCGCGGCCTTACCGCCGACGCCCGCGTCGACCTCATCAAAGACGAAAGTGTGCGCTGGCCCGCCTGCCTCGGCGAGTACCACCTCGATCGCAAGCATGATGCGCGACAACTCACCGCCCGACGCGGCCTCCGTCACCGATCGAGCGGGCGCTCCTGGGTGCGCGGACAGCAGCAATGACACCGTGTCTGCGCCAAACGGGCCAGGCTCACGCGGCTCTACGCGCATCTGCACGGTGGCGTCTGGCATCGCCAGGAGGGTCAACTCCTTCTCCACGTGCGCCGCGAGCCGCTCGGCGGCCTCCTGACGCCCCTCGGTGACCTCTTGGGCGCACTCGATCATCAGCGCGCGTGCGCGGTCATGAGCGGCCCTGGCGGCCTCGACCCTGTCTTCCCAGTCGGCGTCAGCACCGAGTTCTTCAGCGATGCTCTGTCTGAGGGGCTCCAGTTCGTCTGCCGCACGTCCAAACCGGCGCTCCGCGGCGCTGATGGTCGACAGCCGCTGGTGCATGGCATCGAGGCGCGCGGGGTCGGCCTCGAGACGGTCAAGGTAGGACGCCAACTCTTGAGCGGCGTCCGTGGCTCCATATAGATAGTCGGCAACCCGCGTGGCGAGCGCCCGAAGGGAGGGATCGTGAGCCGTGGCCTCGTCGAGCGCCTTGCGTGCGGCCTCGAGCGAGACGGCCGCCGTGAACTCGCTCTCGCCTGCCAAAGCGTCGTGCGCGGTCACGGCGAGCGAACGTAGCGACTCGGCGTGAGCCAGCACTTGGCCCGTCGCCTCAAGCTCGGCCCGCTCGCCTGGCTGCACCGCAGCGTCGTCAAGTGCAGCGAGGTCGTCGCGCAATCGGGTGAGCCTTGCGCGTTCCACGTCCTCCGACGCGACCATGCGTTCCAGCGTCTCGGCAGCCTCACGCCACTGCGCCCAAGCCGCACGGTACCGCGCAAGCGCCTCGCCATGACGCGGACCCGCATACGTATCCAGGAGCTGGCGCTGGCGCGCTGGCGTGCGCAGACGCACCTGATCGGCCTGACCGTGAACGGTCACGAGTTCCTCGCCCACTTGAGCGAGCAGCGCTTGCGGCACTGTGCGGCCACCGAGGATGGACCGGGATCGGGTGGACGACCCCACGGTGCGCACCACAGTGACCGTGCCGTCGTCGTCAATCACGGCGCCTGCGTCGGTCACCAGGGCGCGCCCCTCGAACGACTCCGGGAGGTCGTAGATAGCCTCTGCGACCGCCTCATCGGCTCCCACGCGCACGGCGTCTGGCGTGGCCTTGCCTCCAAGAATGAGGCCCAGACCCGTGAGCACCATGGTCTTGCCTGCACCCGTCTCGCCCGTCACCACGGTGAGCCCTGGACGCAAGGGCAGGCGCGCGGAGGAGATCACTCCGAGCGATGTGATCGACAATTCGTGCAGCACGGCTACTCCTTGTGCGCCCGGTTCGCGCCGCGCCAACCCTCGGTGTCCAGGCCAAACTTGCGCACCAAGCGTTCGGTGAAGGGCGCGTCTAGCGTGCGCGCAAGTCTCACGCGCTCCGAGCCCAGGCGCACCTCGATGCGCGCACCACGGCGTACGGCGATGGTCTCGGCGCCGTCGAGCACCAGCAGTCCGTCGGCTGGCGAGCGTTCCAACACCTCGACGGCAAACCAGGATCGAGGGCCCACCACCAGGGGTCGAGCAAACAGCGCGTGGGCGGCGAGCGGGACCATCAGCAGGGCCTCCACGTCTGGCCACACCACGGGCCCGCCACCCGAGAACGCGTGCGCGGTGGAGCCGGTGGCGGTCGAGATCACAATTCCGTCGCAGCCGAAACTCGCCAACGGCCGTCCGTCAACCTCGACGGCTACATCGAGCGTCCGTAGCAACTCGGAACGCTCAACGGCGGCCTCGTTGAGTGCCCAGCCAGTCTCGACCGTTCCGTCCGGCTGACGCACCACCACGTCCACGGTGCGGCGTTCCTCGACCTCAAACTCTCCCTCTGCGAGGCAATTCACTGCGTGGGCGACGTCTCCGCGCTCGAGTTCCGCGAGGAAACCCACGTGACCCATGTTCACGCCCAGCAACGGGGCGCCCGTTCCGTAAGTCTCTCTGGCCGCGCGCAACATCGTCCCGTCGCCGCCAAAGACCATCACGGCGTCGATGGGGTCCTCACCCTTGTCGGTGCAGACCGCTATGCCGCGTTGCTCGAGTTCCAAGCGGGCGAGATCGGCGGCCTCGAGAGTCTCTGGGCGACTCGGGTTCGCGACGATGAGAATGCGGCGGGTCATGGACTTCCTTCGACGAGCGTGACAATTGCGGCGTCCAAAGCGTGCCCGGTGAGCACGCGCTCTTGGGCCGCACCCCTAGACTGCCATGACTGGCTGACCCACACGAAGAATTCCACATTGCCGCTCGGGCCAGGCAGCGGGCTACGCTCGAGCGCCCGGACCGCCAGGCCCTCTTGTTGGGCGCTTTCGCACACCGCCGCGACGGCCTGCGCGCGCAGTTCATCAGAGACGACGACGCCGTGCTTGTCGAGTCCCCGCTTTCCCACCTCGAACTGTGGCTTCACCATGAGCACAAAGTCGGCGTGATCCGCCGCCACGGCACGCAACGGCGCGATGACCATGGTGAGTGAGATGAAAGACAGATCCGCGACCACGAGCCCGGCGCCCGTGCCGGGCGAGCCGGTCTCCATGTCCCTCACGTTCAGCCCCTCGACCGCCTCGACCCTGGCGTCGTCGGCAATGACGGGCGCGATCTGCCCATGGCCGACATCCACTGCGGTCACGCGGCCAACGCCCCGCTCCAGGAGCACCTGTGTGAAACCACCAGTAGAGGCGCCGACGTCGAGGGCATGCCTTCCGCGCACTTCGAGCCCCAGCGGGCAGAAGGCATCGAGTGCTCCGATGAGTTTGTGCGCCGCGCGAGACACATAGTGGTCCGTGGCGCCAACCACGTCGATGGCGACGTTGTCGGGCACAATGCGACTTGGCTTGGTCTCTGGTTCGCCATCAACCAAGACGAGGCCTTGGGTGATCAGTTCCTGTGCGTGTGACCGCGACCGGGCAAGCGCGCGCGCGTAAACGGCGCGGTCAAGCCGCATGGGAGTCGAGGCTCAGGATTCCTCGCGCAGACGCGAGGCAAGAGAGTCTTGGATCTTGTCGAAGAACTCTGCCTGCTCGTCTACGTCCTCAGGAACCTCACTGACGGCCTTCAGCGCCTGCTCCACCTCTGGTGGATAGTGCACCTCGCCCAGGGGTTCGCGGACTTCCTCGAACTTGCTCATGTCACGACCCTACTCTGAAGTCGGGAATCGTTCCACCATCGACCTGTACGCCACCGTCGGCGGAAGCCCACGCTGCAGCGCACGCTGCACGCACGGCGTCGATGCCGCTCCCGGTCACATTCAACCGTCGACCATCCACGAACGCCGAGGCAGCGCGGACGATCCACGTCGCGCCCTCGAGCCGGGGTGCGGGATGCGACTCTGCCAGGCACTCGAGGTTCTCGCCGACGTAGGACGGGCGCTGATCACGCGGCGCCAGCACCGCGTCGGCTGCCGAGGACACTCCCGTGAAGACGAGCAGTCCCGGCATTCCGGCTGCCCTGGCGCCCTTGAGGTCGGTGTCCAGTCGATCGCCGATCGCGAGCGGCTTCTCGGAGGCTACCGACGCGGCCGCGAGATGAAACATGGTGGGCTCGGGCTTGCCTGCCGCGGTCGGGTTGACGCCGGTGGCGTGCACCACGGCACCCACCAAGGAGCCGTTGCCTGGGGCAATCCCGCGCTCGTTCGGGAGCGTGAGGTCGAGGTTCGTGGCGAAGAACCTGGCGCCTCCTTGGACTGCGTATGCGGCCTCGGCCAGATCGCGCCACGAGATCTCAGGCACGAAGCCCTGCGCCACGGCGTCGGGGTTGTCCTGTGCGGATGCCACGAGCGTGAAGCCCAACTCGGTGAGCGCTGTTCTCAAGCCCTTGCCGCCGACAGCCAGCACCGTCGCCGCTGGCTCGAGGTCACCGGCCATCAGGCGCGCGAGCGCTTGAGCTGCTGTGAGCACTTCGTCGGGATCCGTGGGAATGCCCAGGCTGCTGAGGTGGTCGGCAACCTCGTGAGGCTCACGACTGGCGTTGTTGGTCACGAACACGATGCTCATCCCGGCGTCGCGTGCGGCCTGCAACGCTGGCGGAGCGGAGGGAATTGCCTGCGGACCGCGGTAGGCGACGCCATCCAGGTCCACAAGCGCGGCGTCGAACGCTTCCTGCAGTGGACCGTCGGTCCCCTTCAGCATTGACTCAGGCATTGCCATCATCCTCGAGGTCGTAAACAACCACTTCCTCTTCGTCAACGCCGGGCGTGGACTGGGGTTCCCCGCCTGCCTCTGCTTCGGTAGCCCCCGATTGCGCTTGCTCTTCTTGCGGAGCGTCCAAACCCGCTGCTACACGCAAGGTTGACCGGGCTTCTTCCACCCTTTGTGCCTGCTCGCCGTCGACCGCGACGATGCGATCGAGCGTCAGCAACGCGGCCTCGAACTGGTTCAGATCCCCACGTGCGCCAGCAACAACCAGATCCAACTCTGCGCGCCCCTTGCGATCGAGGCTCTTGGCGTCTACCCCGGCGGCGATCTCGAGAGCCTTCTCTGGCCGACCCAGGCCCCGCTCGCAATCCGCGACGAGCGCGAGGTGTGCGTGGGAGCCACTCAGGCGGGTAACGGTGCGGAACTCACGGAGCGCCTCTGCATAGCGGCCGGTGGCGTAAGCGGTGAGCGCGGCGGCCTCGCGGACGACGTCGACTCTGCCCCCGCGGGCGAGCGCCACTTGCGCGTGCCGATAGGCGCGCTCCGGATCTTCCTCAAGCAGCCGTCCGGCCATGACGAGGTGCCGGGCCACGTCTTCGGCGTTGTCTTTGCTCAGGGTGCGGAGCCGGCCGTGCGCGTCTCGGTCGAGGTCTTGACCGGTCACGTCCTCTGGAACGTCGGGAACGTCCAAGCGAGTTTGGGAGGGGCGCGCATCTCCCCCATCACGCTCGCGACGGGGGGCTCTGGCTTCCCGGTCTCCCGGGTAGTTGCCGTCCCGGGTACCGCGAGTGGGGCCGCTCTCGCTCCTGCGGCCTCCGCCGTTTGCGGGGCCGTTGTCGCGACGAGGCGAGCCTCCACGGCCGGGAGCGCCATCGCGTCGAGGCGCTCCGCCGCGACTGGCGGATCCTCTCTCTTGAGAGGAACTCCGGGGAGCGGATGAGTTGCGGCTGCTGCCGCCGCGATAGGGTCGACCGGCGTCGCGCCTTGCGCGCTCGCCCTCGGAACTTGACTCGTTGTCGGCCACGACATCACCTTTCACATCGCCGGTTCAAAACTGTACGCGTACCTGGGACGACACGCATTCGGGAACGCAAAAATGCGCGAAGGGGCCGCCCATCTTTGGGCGGCCCCTCGCGAATGAATGTCCGGCAGCGTCCTACTCTCCCACACCATC
>NZ_JADQBF010000015.1 GCF_016278775.1 Demequina sp.
GTGGGGGCCTGGGAGGTGGCCTGCGTGCCGTATGCCTTCGGATCGATCGTACGTGCAGGCGCGAGGTCTGGCCTGGTGAGACGGGCGCGACACAGCGTGGGGCGTACCCACACGTCCATCGCCTCGACCTCCACCTCTTGGCCTGAGGCGCTGAGGACGGTAGACAGCAGCTCCGTGTGGATCGCGCAGATGACCGGGTGCTCCTCCACGAGTTCAGCGAACGGGCATGTCCCAATGGTGATCGAATCCTTCAAAGGCGAGGCCTCGGCACTGAACCCGACCGCGTGGAGCGACTCGACCGCATGGTCGACCGCCTCGTCTGGAGTGCTTGACACGGGTTGCGGCTCAAGGGACTCCGCCCACCGCTCGGCGGTGCTGCGCGCAAGGTTCGGCGCGTTCGCGGCACCAAGCGACTCGCGGAGCACCCTGGAGAGCTCGTCGTAAGGGGCACGGGCGTCCGCGGTGGCGCGGAAGAAGAGCGGCGGACGGCCCCTCCCGTGCGGCTGGCCCTGGGTGCGTTCGATGTGTCCGCCAGCAACGAGCACATCGAGGTGCGCTCGCACCGTGTTCGCGTGAAGTCCAGAGGTGAGGGCCAACTCTTCGATGCTGAACTCGCGTGCCTGTGACTGGAGCGTCGCCAGCAGGTGGGCCCTGGAACCCGTGTTCTTGCCAACGCCCGGGCGCGTCTGCTCACCGTCGCCGAGCGCTCCAATTGCCTGGAGCGCGTCGCTCACGGCTTGTTCTGCACCTGGCTTCATGTGGCTTTTCTACCACACGAGACGCGCGTTCCGCATTAAACACGGAAGATATTGCGCATTGTGAGAAAATGAGTACTGTGTCGTGCTAGACAGCCGCAGCATCGGCACACAAGGAGGCACCGCGATGGGTCCGGACCTGGAGGCGACCGAGCGGGGACGCGGTCGCGTACTCACCGTGTCCACCATCGGCTTCACTCTGATGTTCGCGGTCTGGCTGATGTTCGGAGTCTTGGGAATCAAGATCCGAGACGAGTTCGGCCTCACAGACGTGCAGTTGTCGTGGATTACCGCCGTCGCCGTCCTCAACGGCTCGGTGTGGCGCCTGCCCGCGGGAATTGCGGCGGACCGGTGGGGCGGACGCAAGGTGTTCGTCGCCATGCTGGTGTTTACGGCGATCCCCGCCTATCTCGTGTCCACAGCGACGTCCTACGGCGTGCTGCTGGTGTACGCGTTCCTCGTGGGCTTCGCAGGCAACGCCTTCAGCGCGGGCATCGCGTGGGTGAGCGCATGGTGGCCGCAAGGCCGCAAGGGCATGGCGTTGGGAGTGTTCGGTGCCGGCAACGTCGGCGCGTCTGTGACCAAGTTCATCGGCCCCGCGATGATCACGGCGGTGCCAGCCGGAGGGCTACTGTTCGGGATCATCCCCAGCGGCTGGCGCTCGGTGCCGGTGGTGTACGCGATCCTGCTGATCGTGATGGCGGCCGCGACGTGGTTCGGCACCCCGCGCCACGACCACACGCCCGGCAAGGGGCGTTCGGTCAAAGAACTGCTCGCGCCCCTCAAGCACGCGCGTGCCTGGCGCTTCAGCCTCTACTACGCCGTGGTGTTCGGCGCCTACGTCGCGCTTGCAGCCTGGCTGCCCAAGTACTACGTGGACGTGTACGGCGTGCCGCTGTCGAAGGCCGCACTGCTGACGGCACTGTTCATCTTCCCTGCGTCGCTGCTGCGGCCCGTGGGCGGGTGGCTGTCTGACACGCTCGGCGCCCGCCGTGTCATGTACGCGACGTTCGGCGCGATGCTGCTTGCCTCAGGGGTGCTGATGATGCCGTACGGGCATATCGTGGTGCTCGACGGTGAAGGCGCTGCCAACGAGGTGCTCCCGTGGCATGTGGGAGTCGTGCTCTTCACCGTGCTGGTCTTTGTCATCGGTTGCGCGATGGGCATCGGCAAAGCGGCCGTGTACAAGCACATCCCCGAATACTTCCCGCACGACGTGGGCGCGGTGGGCGGCCTGGTCGGTTCACTTGGCGCTCTCGGCGGGTTCTTCCTGCCTCCCTTGTTCGCCTACACCACCAGCTGGACGGGACTGCCTCAATCCACCTTCTTTGTGCTGTTCGCGCTGACCCTGGTTGCTGCCATCTGGATGCACGTGACCGTGGTCAACCTGCTCCACACCGCAAGCCCCGCCCTCACCCACAAGTTTGAGCACGATCAGCACATCACCACAGACGTTGCGGAGGCTGTGCCCGATGTCCCCCGGGCCACAGCCTCCACACGACCGGCGGGAGCCACGCAATGAGCACCACACCAGACAACGCGGCGATTGCTCCGCACAGGGGCAACGACTGGCTCGAAGAGTGGGACCCCGAATCTCCCGATTGGGATCGCAAGCTCGCGTGGAAGACGCTGTGGGTCACCACCTTCAGCCTCACCCTCGCGTTCATCGCGTGGTTCCTTGTCTCAGCGCTGGCGCCGGTGCTCAACGACATCGGCTTCGACCTCTCCAAGAGCCAGCTCTACTGGTTGACCGCCATGCCAGGCCTCGCCGGGGGCCTGCTGCGCCTGGTGTGGACGTTCCTGCCACCCGTGATCGGCACCCGCAAGCTCGTCACGCTGACCACGCTGCTCCTGCTCGTCCCCCTCGTGGGTTGGGCGCTCGCGGTCCAGAACCCCGAGACGCCCTACGCCGTACTGCTACTGCTTGGCGTGTTTGCCGGCATCGGCGGCGGCGCGTTCTCGGGCTTCATGCCGAGCACGTCCTACTTCTTCCCCCGCTCCAAGCAGGGCGTGGCGCTGGGGGTCCAGGCGGGCGTAGGCAACTTCGGCGTGAGCATCGTGCAACTAGCGACGCCCTGGATCATCGGCTTCATGCTGCTGGGCGGCGCCTTCGCCACCGCCGTTGGTGCCCCGCAACGCGTCGTGGACGACTCCACGGGCGCCGTGAGCGAGGCGTACTACCAGAACGCCGGTTACGCCTGGGTGCCCATGGTGCTCATCGGCGCGATTGCCTCGTGGATGCTGTTGCGTTCCGTGCCCGTCAGGGTGACTCGCGTGCGCGACCAGTTCGACATTCTGAAGAACAAGCACACGTGGCTCATGACCCTGCTGTACGTCATCACTTTCGGTTCTTTTTCCGGCTTCGCGGCAATCTTTGGCCTCCTGATCAAGAACCAGTTCGGCTCAGACGTGTTCGGGGCAGACGGGATCAACCCGCTCAAGTACGCCTTCCTTGGCGCGCTGGTGGGCTCGGCGGCGCGCGTGATCGCTGGCCCGATTGCCGACAAGTTCGGCGGCGCACGCGTCACACTGATCTCCTCTGCGGGCATCGCTGCGTCGGCGATTTTCGCGGCGCTCCAGCTCAACCCCAGCTCGGCGGACCAGTTCCCGCCCTTCCTGTGGGGGATGCTCGCGCTGTTCTTCTTCGCGGGAGTGGGCAATGCGAGCACGTTCAAGCAGATGCCGGTGATCTTCGAGCGCCGGCAGGCGGGCGGCGTCATTGGCTTCACGTCCGCCATTGCGGCGTTCGGGCCGTTCTACTTTGGCATCGGGCTGGCGACCTTTTCCCCCGTCCCACTGTTCTTTGCGTGGTCGGCGCTCGCGATCGTCGGCGTCGCGGTCACGTGGTGGTACTACGCCAGGGCCGGCGCAGAGAAGCCTTCCTGACGCAGTGCCGTCGTGACGCGGCGTCCGCCGGGGCTCAGGTGACGAGCCCGAGCAGCCGGGGCAGCGCCTCGGGCGCGACGCCGACGAGGTCGTGGCTGGCGGTGGACCGGCCGGGTTCGTACAGCACCACCTTGTCCGCGAGGTGCGCAATGTCATCGAGGTCGTGAGTGACGATCAGCGCGGTCAGTTCGTGGGCGTCGACCAGGTCGCGCACCAGTTGACGCAGCGACTTGCGCGTCGGCAGATCGAGGGCGCTGAAGGGTTCATCGAGCAGCAGCACCTGGGGGTCGCCGGCGAGCGCCCGCGCTAAGGCGATGCGTTGCTGCTCGCCGCCGGACAGCGTGGCCGTCGGGGCGTCGGCAAGCTGATCGGCCTGGACCCTGGCCAGCCACTCGCGGGCGATGTCGCCGCGGGCGCTCCTGGTCTGCCCGTGAATGGCGATCGCCACATTGTCGAGCGGGCTGCGATGAGGCAACAACGCCGCATCCTGGAAGACCATGCCGAGCCTGCGCGCTTGAGTGGGCACGTGGACCCCGGCCCCGGCGTCGGCAACCACCGTGCCGCCGATCTCGATCGAGCCGCGCTGCGGGCGAAGCAAACCCGCGATCGACGCGAGCGTCACGCTCTTGCCTGAGCCAGACGGGCCGAACAGGGCGGTGATGCCCTTGGTCGCTTCGAAGGCCGCGGAGACGGTGAAGGCGCCGACGCTGGTGGTGCAGTCCACCGCGACGCTGCGTGGGGCCGGCGCTGTCATATCCGCCGCGCCGAGAGAGTAGTGACGGCCAGCAGGACGACGACGGCGATGCCGGCGAGGATGAGGGCGCCGGTTCCCGCAGCGGTGCTGTTGCCCGCCTGCACAGAGTCGTAGACCGCGATGGGCAGCGTCTGGGTGTGGCCTGGGATGTTGCCAGCGACCATGACGGTGGCTCCAAAGTCCCCCAGGGCGCGCGCAAAACCGAGCGCGACTCCGGCAAGCAGGCCCCGGCGCGCCACCGGCAGGGTCACCAGCGTCGCAACCCTCCACTCGCGGTGTCCGGCGACGCGGGCGGTGGCCTCGAGTCGTGGGTCGACCTCCTCGATGGCCGCGCGTCCCGTGCGCACCACGAAGGGCAGCGCCGAGATCGAGGCCGCGATCACGGCGGCCGTGGGGGTGAACACGAGGGGCGCGCCGAACCACCGTTCCCACGCCTGGCCGATGGGGCTGTTCACGCCCAGCGCGGTGAGCAGGTAGTAGCCGAGCACGGTCGGTGGCAGCACGATCGGCACCGTCGCGATCGCCTCGAGAAGTCCGCGCCCGCGGAAGCGGCCTTTGGCGAGCACATACGCGAGGCCGATGCCACCGACCGCGGCGATGAACGTCGCCGCCGTGGCGACCCACAGCGAAAGCCACAGCGGCGACCAGTCG
>NZ_JADQBF010000078.1 GCF_016278775.1 Demequina sp.
CACCGCGACCATTCCCACCGCAGCGCCCAGCAGGGCGCCCGCTCCGTTGAGAATGACGTCGTCAATATCGGCCACACGCCCGAGCGTGAGTTGCGCCAACTCGATGATGATCGACAGCCCGGTGCCCGCAACGGTTGCCATGATGACGCGGGCGATGAGCGGCGAGGTCCACAGCCACATCAGCAGGAAACCTAGCGGCACGAACATGGCGACGTTGCCCCACACATTCGCGGCGACAGCGTCGGATGCCCCTGCGCGCAGTCCACGGCGAATCTCCACGAAGGGCTCAATGTTGATGCCCCCCGGTGCGTCCGGGTCGCCCACGCTGAACCCCAGCGTCGCCACCAGGATCGTCACGGTGGTCATGGCCAGCAGCACCAAGGGAGTCAGCCGCAGCGCGCGGCGCATTCCGCCCAGCACCGCCACGACCACCACCAACAGTGCCAACGCCGCGACAACGCCGACGCCGACGAGCACTCCCGTCGTCACGCCGAACGACTCCCAGCTGCCCCGCATCACATGCCTCCCTGTGGGCGATCAACGACCGGCGCCGTCCATCGGTGCCTGCGCGTAGCCCCCATGATGACCAGGAAGGATGAAGTCGCCCGCCCATATCGTTGCACTAGTGACCGACCGTTCCCAAGAAAGGGAGTGTGTGATGACCGATCACGAGCATCGTGACCAAGACAAGCCGGTTGACGTCGACAACGCGGCAGATCACCGCCCGGACCATGCGGGAGCGCCTCCGTGGCAGAGCGGTTCGCACAGCGACGGCGACGGCGAGAACCAGAACCCTGACGCCAAGCAGCCGCCCGACTCGCAGATCCAGAAGCAGCAGCGAAGCCAAGGCATGAACCACTCCGGCTGGGAAGGCAAGAAGGGCCCGGTCCAGAAGTAGCGACGACGCTGGCGATGCCCACTCTCCCGCCTACAGTCCGAGCAGGCGGAACACCACGAAACCGACGGCTCCGCCGAGCAGAATCCAGTTGGTGTCGCGCTTCCAGATGGCGACCGCCGCGGCCGCCACGGCCATGAGATGCCACGCGCCAAATCCGCGGAAGCCGTCGTTGTCGAGTAGCAGCGTGTTGGCCGCGATGGCGGCCATGGCCGCTGGCCCTGCGAGTTCCAGGGTGCGCGCCCAGCCTGGTGACAGTTCTCGGTCACCTGCGAACAGCGCGATGCCGGAGTAGCGGATCGCGAACGTCAGCGCGGCGGCCAGCGCGAAGAGGATGAGGGTGCTCATGGGGCGCCCTCCCTTGGCTCGGTCTCCTCACCCGTTGGCGCGCCGCGATACCAACCAGCTGGGGCAACGAGCCTGGTCACGAGGATCCCAGCCAGCGTGGCGACGATGACGTTGGAGCCGTAGGGAAGGTCGCGGGTGGCGACGGCGGTAACCGCCGCAACAAGCACCGCCATGACGCCCGGCCTGTCGCTCACCGTGCGCAGGATGATCGCCAAGAACATGAGCGGCACGATGAACCCGATCTGCCAAGACAGGGGGATCACTGGCCCTACCAGGATCCCCACGAGCGTTCCAGCCATGGCCAGACCGGCGAACAGCGACGCGCCTCCCAAGAAGAACCAGCGTCGTCTCACGGCATCTGGGATGCGCGGCGCGAAGTGCTTCTCGAAGGCCGCGGCCTGATCGGTGAGCAGGAACGCCAAGGCGAGCCGCCATCGGCGAGGGAACACCGTGTACTCGTGCGCTAGCGAGGCGGAGTAGAGCGCGAAGCGCGCCTGCACCACGGCCACAGTGGCCAGGATGATCACCCACGGCGCGCCCTTGGTGGCCAGGTCAATGAGCGCCAGTTGCGCTGCCCCCGCATTGATGAGCACGGTGCCGATCCCGGCGGCCCACAGGGGCATGCCTGACGCCGCGATGAGCGCGCCCATGGCCAGGCCGAATACGGCGCCGCCCACCGACAACGGCAGCATCTGCTTGGCACCTTGCACGAACTGGTGGCGGAGGTGACGCGGGACGCGCAGGCTGAAGGAGTCGCGGTCGGTCACAGAGCGAGTGTGTCACGCAGCGGGGGTGCTCCCGCTAGTCACATCGTGAAGGGGCACGCTCCCGCGAAGTCCTCGGAGCCGTACACCGGCCCGTTGGGGTCCTGGTCGGCGGCGTAGATGCGGATGTTCACCACGGTCCACGGCTCTGTGCCCCACGCGTCCGCGAGCTCGATCGTGACGAAGCCTTCCGGTCCGTCAAGCACCACGAGTTCCGTGCCAGCAAAGGAGGTCACCGAGGGCGTGGCCGGGTAGGCGGCGGCGACATCTGCCTGAGACGAGCCCACGTGAATGCCCTCTGCCGTGGTGAGCGCGGGGTCGTACACGTCGATGCGGTCGATGTTCCCGCCGCTTGAGCCGCCGAGGCTTACGAGTTCGGGCGACGCGATGTACACGTAGCGGCCATCCCCTGCCGAGCAGAAGTCGGCGTCCCACAACACATCGGACTCGCCGGGGTTTCCCGCGACTGGCAGGTTGGTGTCGAGGCAGTTGAGGCGCCCAGGCACGATGCCGTCGTCCGCGCAGTCGGGCGTGGTGGGGGACGGCGACGCGGAGGTCGGCTCCGCTGACGGGCTGGCGGAAGCGGCGGTCGTGGGCGGGTCAGAAGGAGAGGGGCTCGGGCTTGGGGACTCGGCGCCTGTTGAGCATGCGGCGAGAGCGAGCGCGAGGCCTGTGGCCACGCCGACCAGGCGGAGGCGGGCATTCATGACGGACTCCCATCCCGGCAGGCATCCGGTGAGCCTTCGCCGCTTGAAGGCACCAGAATGCATGCCTTCTGAGGCTGGCGCAACGGCTCGGCTACATCCCCGCAAGCAGCAGCAAGGCAAAGGCAGCGGCCCCCAGGGACATCGCCCAGCCGGATGAGCGCTTCCACAACGCCACGGCGATGGCCACGGCGGCACCGAGGTGCCACGCCCCGAACTCCCTCCAACCGTCCTCGTCAAGAAAGAGCGAGTTGACGATGATGGCGCCCATGGCAGTGGGTGCTACCAGGCCCAAGGCGCGGCGCACGCGTGGCGACAACTTCTCCGGATTGCTGAGGAGCGCAATGCCGGACACCCGGACCAGATAGGTGCCAACGGCCACCACCGTGAAGATCAGGAAGACCCTCATAGCCCGCCCTCCGCCTCGTGCTCGGCGGCGTCGGCGAGCGACTCCGGGGGCATTCCGCGCGCGCGCCGACGAGCGTCGGCCCACTCCGCCCACGCGGTACCAGCCACAATGCCGGAGATGATGCCCACCATGACGTTGAGCCCATACGGCAGGCCCCGCGACGCCACCACCACGACCGCGGTGATGCCCAGCGCGACCACGTCCTCCGAACGGCGCAGCGTAGGCACCATCACCGCCACAAACATCAGCGGCACGATGAAGCCGATTTGCCATGAGTCGGGGATGATCGGGCCGGCGACCACCCCCACCAGGGTGCCCACAATCCACACCGTCACAAAGGGCAGCGCGCCGCCCAACACGAACCAGCGACGACGCACGGGGTCGGGGTAGCGGTCAGCATGCTGCAGCGCGACCACGGCCGCCTGATCGGTCATGATGTGGGCGAGGCCCAGCTTCCAGCGTCGCGGGAAGGCCGAGAACACCGGCCCGAGTGCCGCCGAGTAGAGCGCGAAGCGGGCGTTGATGATGAGCGCCGTCACGACGGCAATGACGGCTGGGGCGCCAGCACGCACCGACTCCACCACGGAGATCTGGCTGGCGCCCGCCACCACCGACACCGACGCATACAGGCCGGTCCAGGGGTTGATCCCTGCGACGGGCACGAGCGCACCAAAGGCAAGACCGAAGGCGGCAGAACCGGGCATCAGCGGCGCGATCGCCTTGAGCCCAGCCCAAGCGTCGGCCCATTGCAGGCGGCTGATGCCAAGAACGGGGCCGCCGGTGGCCGCGCCACTGCCGCGGTCAGCCGAGTCAGAATCGGGCCGGTGTGGCGTCACCGGGCCAGTCTGGCACGAGCATCCGACGCCAGTGGCGTGAGAGTTGGCACCCGTGTCAGAACCCGGTTCACCATCGGGCACAATGGCGGGAACAAGTTTCACCGTCCCGTCGTTGGGAACGGTGTACCCGCCAAGGCGCGAGCCTCACGGGGAGATGTAGTGCGGCGCCCAGCTCCAACCCCCCCTCGGAGTTGGGCGCCTGCGCTCTCTTTCCGTGGGTCTCGCACTCTGGCGGGCGTGCGGCTGGTCAAGCTGCGCATGGCCCGGTTCGCCTCTCGACGTCGTGGAGACGCCGTCAAGGCGCCTCCGTCTGGCCCGCTAGCGTGAGGCACGGAAGGAGTGGCAATGTCACCCAACAAGATCGTGAAGACGGACGCCGAATGGCGCGCCCAGCTCGGAGACTTCGAGTACAAGGTGTTGCGCGAGGCCGCCACCGAACGCCCCTGGACCGGCGAGCTGCTGGAGGAGAAGCGAGAGGGCGTCTACCGTTGCCGCGCGTGCGGAGTGGAGTTGTTCCGCTCGGACACCAAGTTTGATTCTCACTGCGGCTGGCCCAGTTTCTTTGAGGCCGAGAACGACGCTGTCACCCTGCTGGAGGACCGCACCCTGGGCATGGTGCGAGTGGAGGCGCGCTGCGCCGCTTGCGACTCTCACTTGGGTCACGTGTTCCCCGATGCTCCGCAGACGCCTACCGGCAACCGCTTCTGCATCAACTCGGTGTCGCTGACCTTTGACGACGGTGAGAACGACGACGCCGATCCGGGCGAGGCCGACTAGGTGGCTGAGCGGCGAAATCACCGGCGCCCCGCCATGCTTGACATGGAGGAGGCCGAGCAGATCGAGGGCGACATTGACCCCTTGGATCGCGCGCTCGTGGCGCACGAGTCCGCGGCGGCGCTCGTCGCTCAGGCAAGGGCGTTGCGCGACCCTGAGGTGACGGCCCGTCTGGTGCGACTCGTGGACGAGGAGGGCATCGACACCGTCGCCATGATGTGGTCCAAGGCCGAGCCGCACACCCTGCCGGGTGCCCTGTGGCGCATCTACATGCTGCGCGAGTGGGTGAAGTTCTCTGCGGAGTCCGTCGCGCGGTCCTATCACCACGGCGTGCAGGCCGCGCAAGTGCGTCACGCGATCGCGGGTGTGGAGGATCCTCCCGGCCCTGACGAGGTGCGCACTCTCGCCGACCTCATCCTGTCGGGGGTGTTCACTGGGGACCTTGCGGTCGCGCTCGAACGGGCAGGCGCGTTTTGTCGCGTGGTCGCCACCGGCGCCGCCTTCGAGGCACAGTCGGACGAGGGCCACGCCGATGCTCGCGCCCACGAGGCCACGGTGCGCGCCGCCCAACTGTTGCGCACCGGCGAAGAGCTGGAACGCTCGGCGATGCTGTGGCGGGAGCAGAAACTCGACTAGGCGCCGCGGGCGCGCGAGGTGTCTTCTTCGTCACTGGTTTGACTCGCGAGCCCGCATGGCGGAGTATCCTGAGAGAGGCGTCGGACCGTGGCAGCCCCGGGCTCCAACACCAGCCGCCTAGAGCGGCCTAAGCGCCGTCTGGCGCTCCCGGTCCGGCGCTTCTTCTTTGCCCATGTGGGCCCCACGCGAGCCGTGGACGGTGCGGCTAGAGGGCTGGCTTGAGCAGGTGGCTCTCGACAGCGATCACGCGCGGCTCGCCCTCGTGGTCGATCACGTGGGCAATCAACACGCCTCCTGCCGGCAGATACGGCATGGTGCGCGGCAACGCTCCGCGCGTCTTCGAGGTGGTGTGTTCCCTCAGGATCTTCACGATGGTCGGCAGGGTGGGCCGGTGCACGCTCACCACCCTGTCGCGCTTCTTGCTGAGCAAGGCCCTGAAGGCCTTGGCGGTCGCCTCTGGATGCTTGGCGTGCTTGGGCTCGGTGAACGACGCGATGGTGCGGATCGGCAGACCCGCGGCCTCCGCGTACGGCTCGAGGGTCTGGCGGCAACGCAGCGCGGGTGAGGATGCAACCTTCGAGGTGCCGAACGCCGCGAAGAGCCCCACCAAGTCGCGCGCCCTCACCCTGCCGGCCTTCGTGATGGGTCGGTCGATGTCCTTGCCCTTCCACGCCTTGCGGCGCTTGGCCCTGGCGTGACGGGTGAGGATGAGCACTCGACTGCGAAGCCTGCCCGCCTCGTACTCGTCGATGAGGCGCTCGAGGGGGCGTAGGTCGTCGTGGAACGTGATGAGGTGTCGTGCCTGCTCGATCGTGAGCCACTTGACGTTGTCGATCTCGTTCTTGGAGGCGTCCTTCACGGCCTCGCGCGCGATCGCTGCGGGGGCCTCGGACGAGATGACCCGCGCCGCCCAGTAGCGCACGATCTTCACCTTGCCGCCCGCGATGGGGTAGCGCAACGTGGGTAAGGGTTGGCCGAGCTCGATCACGCGCCCGGTCTCTTCCGCCACCTCGCGCACGGCACACGCCGGTAGCGTCTCGTCCACGTCCAGCTTGCCCTTGGGCCACGACCAGTCGTCGTAGCGCGGACGATGCACGGCGAGGACTTGAAGCTGGCCGCCCCGCACACGCCACACCAGGGCGCCTGCCGCAAGAACGACGTCGGCGGGCTCTACTTTCACTTGCGCTGTGTCCTACGTCGGGGCTGGCGTTCAATGAACATCGACTGCAAGTCGCGCAGCGGACCGTCAGGACCCGTGGTGG
The DNA here is from genome assembly GCF_016278775.1 of Demequina sp. Taxonomy (GTDB): domain Bacteria; phylum Actinomycetota; class Actinomycetes; order Actinomycetales; family Demequinaceae; genus Demequina. Next base: position 6,629 of record NZ_JADQBF010000078.1, read on the forward strand.
AGCGTTGCCAGGCGCCATCCGAGTTCAACTCCCACGCGGCGACGTCGTCGGCCATGGCGAGGTCGATGTTCTCGATCAGCAGCTCGCGTTGGGCGGGGTCCGCGATGGAGATGAGGGCCTCGATGCGCCTGTCCAAGTTGCGGTGCATGAGGTCCGCAGAGCCGATGTAGACCACGGGCTCTTCCTCCCCGTGGAAGGCGTACACGCGGGAGTGCTCGAGGAACCGACCCAGCACGGAGCGAATACGGATGTTCTCGCTGAGTCCAGGAACGCCCGCTCGCAGGGCGCAGATGCCGCGCACCACCAGGTCGATCTTCACGCCCGCTTGGGAGGCTCGATACAGCGCGTCAATGATCTTCTCATCGACGACGGAATTGACCTTGAACTTGACCCACGCCTCCTTGCCCTCTTTGGCGCGGTCGGACTGGGCGTCAATGAGGTCGATGAGCCCAGCACGTACCGACGTGGGCGCGACCAGCAGTCGACGGAACTTGGCCTTGGGCGCGTAGCCAGAGAGTTGGTTGAAGAGCTTGGTGAGGTCCGACCCGACGTCCGGATCCTTGGTGAGCAGGCCGTAGTCCTCGTAGAGCCGCGCGGTGCGCGGGTGGTAGTTGCCGGTGCCGATGTGGCAATAGCGGTGCAGGCCGTCCTCCTCTTGACGCACCACCAGCAGCAACTTGCAGTGAGTCTTGAGACCCACCAGCCCGTACACCACGTGCACACCAGCCTGTTCGAGCTTGCGCGCCCACGAGATGTTGCGCTGTTCGTCGAACCTCGCCTTGATCTCCACGAGTGCGAGCACCTGCTTGCCGTTGCGGGCCGCCTCGATGAGCGCATCGACGATCGGGGAGTCGCCGGACGTGCGGTAGAGCGTCTGCTTGATGGCAAGCACTCTGGGGTCAACGGCCGCTTGGGCCACGAATGCCTGCACCGAGGTGGAGAACGAGTCGTAGGGGTGGTGCAGCAGCACGTCAGAGCGGCTGAGGGCCTGGAACATGTCCTGTTCGTCTGCCGTCTCCACTGGCGCCAGCCTGTGATGCGTCGTTGGCCTGAACGCGGGGAACTGCAGGCGTGGTCGGTCGAGGTCTGCGATGACGTCGAGCCCGCGTAGGTCGAGGGGAGCCGGCAGGTGGTACACGTCTGAATCCGAAATGCCGAGCTCGCGCACCAGCAGTTCGCGCACCTTGGGGCTCAGGTCTTCTGCGACCTCGAGCCTCACGGCGGGGCCGAAGCGTCGTCGCAACAGCTCGCGCTCCATGGCCTTGAGGAGGTTTTCCGCGTCGTCCTCTTCGACCTCCACGTCTTCGTTGCGGGTGACCCTGAAGGTGTAGTGGTCCACCACGTCCATGCCGGGGAACAGGTAGTCGAGGTGGGCGCCGATGACCTCTTCGAGAGGCACAAAACTGCGCGGCTCGTCCGACAACGCCGAGGCGTCTGTCACTTGCGACGCCTTGCCCTTGGCGTCGACGCTGAGGAACCGTGGGAGAGTCTCCGGCACCTTGACGCGGGCAAAGTAGTCCTTGCCGGTGTCGGGGTCCCTGATCTCCACCGCGAGGTTGAGGGACAGGCCGGAGATGTACGGGAAGGGGTGCGCGGGGTCCACGGCCAGCGGCGTCAGCACGGGGAAGATGTCGGAGCGGAACAGCTTGCGCAGGCGCCGTTGTTCCGGCTCCTCGAGGTCGTCGTGCCTCACGAGCGTGATGCCCTCCTTCGCGAGAGCAGGGCGCACACGGTCGTGGAACACGTCGGCGTGGCGATCCATCAGTTCGTGGGCGTTCTCCGTGAGCAGCTCCACGAGGCGGGTAGCGCTGAGGCCCGTGGCGCTCGGCACGGCGAATCCGGCCGCGATGCGGCGCTTGAGGCCAGCCACCCGCACCATGAAGAACTCGTCGAGGTTGGAGGCGAAGATCGCGAGGAATCTGGCGCGCTCCAGGAGCGGAGTCGACTCGTCCTCCGCGAGCTCGAGCACCCGCTCGTTGAATGCCAACCAACTCAATTCACGGTCGAGGAAGCGATCGTCCGGGAGCCCCTCGGGTGGTTCGTGTGTGGGCTCCATGGGGTTGGGGAGCATCGGCACTGGGAAGGTCTCTTCGGACTCGATGATCGTGAGCGCCTCGGTGGTCGGGTCGGCCGGGAGGTCGTAGTGCTCATCCTCTGGCTCATCCTCTGGCTCGTCATCCAGGTCAGGCGCTGGCTCCTCACGGTGCCCGCGCTCGGGGTAGCCGGTGGGAAGAAGTGAGCCATCGGGCGCCATCGCCACCACGTCGGTGACCTCGTAGTCCGCGTCGTTCACCTGCGGCACCGCGATGTCGTCCTGCTGAGTCGCTTGCTGGCCGGTGTCGGCGGGCTGCTGAGGGTCTTGGGGCATGGCCCCATCGTGGCATGGTGGCGAGGCATGTGGCGAGCGTCTTTGGTGAACGTTCACGCGCCAGACGGGCCGCGCGCCGGAACCTCCGCGCGAAATCATCCGTGGGGATGATGCGAGTTTTCATAAGTTTCAGATAGAACTGAAACATGACCTCGTCACGACGGACCTCAGCGCACGACGCCTTCGCTGCCGAGGCCGCGCAGTTCTGGGAGTACGCAGGAATGTCTCGCGCCGCTGGCGCGATCCTCGGCCACCTCATGGTGTGCGAACCCGCTGCCCAGACTCAGGCGGAACTCGCATCGGCCCTGAGGCTCTCGTCGGGCGCCGTGTCTACCCAACTCCAAGCCCTCATCACGTCTGGCCTCGTGGAACGGGTGCGCCGCCTCGGCGTGCGCACGCAGTTCTATCAACTGCCGGAGGGGGTGTGGCTCAAACTCATGGGGAGCGAAGACGTGCGCATCGCCAAGCTGCGCGCCGTGTCGGACGCCGGCCTTGCCGCTCTTCCCGCCACCCGCCAAGACCGCATCACCACGTTGGACCTCATGGTCCGGTTCTTTGAGGCCGAATGGCCGCGCGTCATGGAGCGCTTTGACGAATTCATGAGAAAGGAAGGGTCATGACCACGACCCCCGTTATCGAGGTAGATCACCTCACCAAGCTCTTCGGCAACTTCACCGCCGTCGACGACGTCTCACTCGCCATTGAACAGGGCGAGATCTTCGGGTTCCTCGGCCCCAACGGCGCGGGAAAATCGACGACGATCAGGGCGATCCTCGACCTCATCCGCCCCACGTCTGGCACGTGTCGGGTGCTGGGCCTCGACTCCCGCAAGGACGCGGTCGAGATCCGCCGAAGCCTCGGCTTTCTCCCGTCAGATCTGGCGCTCTACCCCAACCTCACTGGCAAGCAGACGCTTCAGTACCTGGCGAACCTGCGCGGTGGCATCGACTGGGCTTGGGTGGACACACTCACCGCCCGCTTTGACGCTGACCTGTCCAAGAAGGTCGGCGAGCTGTCGTCTGGAAACCGCCAGAAGGTCGGCCTCATCCAGGCCTTCATGCACCGGCCGCGCGTCGTGATCCTCGACGAACCGATCACCGGCCTTGACCCGTTGGTTCAACTCGAGTTCCACAACCTCATGCGCGAACACGTGGGCGAGGGCAACACCGTCTTCCTGTCCTCCCACACCTTGAGCGAGGTGGAACGCGTCGCCGACCGCGTCGGCTTCATTCGCCGCGGCCACCTCATCGCGGTCGAGGCCATGGCCGACCTTCAGGACAAGGCCCTGCGCCGCATCACCCTCGAGTTCCCTGAGCCAGTGCCCGCGGGGGACTTCCAGGGAATTGAGGGGGTGCATGAGGTGAGCGCCGAGGGCGCGTCAGTGACCGCCCAGTACGAGGGGTCGATGGCGCCGCTGCTCAAGGCCGCCACCGCGCACGGCGTGCTGTCGGTGAGCTCGGCGACAGTCGATCTTGATGAGATGTTCCTCGAGTTCTACCGCGACGAGGTCGAGGCTTCCGGCGAGGCAGAACAGGGGTCGGCGGCATGATGCTGCGCACCGTCTACCTCAAGAGCATCCGCGACCGGTGGCTCGGCGCTTCTATCGCCGTCGGCTCACTGTTTCTGGTCGCGTGGATGGGGCTGTGGGCATACGCGGATAGCGACGACGCCGTTGGCGAGTACATGGCCAGCTTGCCCGACGCGTACACGTCCCTGCTTGGCGTTCCCCAGGACTCGGGAACGGCCGGACTGATGCTGGCAAACATGTTCAACTTCCTCGGCCCCTTCGTGCTGTGCGGCATCGCGGTGTCCATGGGTGCGCAGGCCTTCGCCGGCGAAGAGCGAGACGGCACCATGAACCTGCTCGCCACCGTGCCGCGCAGCCGTAGCAGGCTGCTTGCCTCGAAGACGCTCGCGGCCACCACGATCATCGTGGCGGCCTCCGTGTTGTCCTTCGCGTCCTACGTACTCGCCGCGGCCATCAGCGGATCCGATGCTGGCTCGCTCAACCTGGCGGCCGCCGCCGTTCACCTCGGCGCGGTCACGCTCGCCTACGGTGCATTCGCGCTCGCGGTCGGCGCTCTCACAGGGAACAGGGGCCTCGCCTCTGGTGCAGGCACTGGACTCATCGTGGTGTCGTTCTTGGCGTCGGGACTGCTCCCCATGATCGAGGGGTGGGCGGGCATCGCGAAGATCTTCCCGTGGTACTACATCGGCGGCGCACAACCGCTCATCAACGGCGTCAACTGGACGCAGGTCGTGGTGCTGGTGGCGATCGCGGGGGCACTCGCGGGCTTGGCTTGGTGGGGCGTCAACCACCGCGACTTGAGGTCAGCCGACACTTCCGGTTCCCTCCTTGATCGGCTACGCGACAACCCTTACCTGGAGCGCTCACTGGCGCTGCTCGCGGGTTCTGGCAGCAGTCGGGGCCTGGTGTCAAAGGCGCTGAGCGACTCGCGGGCCGTGCTCACCATCGCGGCCGGTGGCCTGTTCATGGTGTTGGTGATGCAGGGCCTCATGTTCCCCACGATTCAAGACTCGCTCGGTGGACTGGTCGAGGCCTTGCCGGAGGCGATGATGGCCATGGTCGGCTTCGCGGACTTCACCACGGCAACTGGGTGGTACTTCGGCGAGGGGCTCAGCATCACGGCGCCCATCGCGGTCGCGGTGGTCGCGATCGGCGCCGGTGCCGCGCTCGCGGGAGAAGAGAAGCGGCGCACGGTGAGCGTGGTGCTTGGCACCCCCACGTCGAGGGCTCGGTTCGCGTGGAGCAAAGCGGCCGCCATGGCCGTGGGCAGCGTCATCGTCGGCGCAGCAGTAGCTGCAGGCATCGCGGTGGGCAACCTCATCGTGGGCTTGGGTCTCGACTACGGGAACATCCTCGCTGCTGGCGCACTGACAGCGGGCCTCGGCGCGGTGCTGGGCGGCGCGGCGTTCTTTGCAGGGGCGTTGACCGGGCGCTCCGTGATCGCCACGGGCTTCGGCACGGGAGTCGCGGTGCTGGGTTGGGGGATCAACGCCTTCATTCCGGTGAATCCCGACCTGGCGAGCTGGGCGAAGGTTTCCCCCTTCTACTACTACGCGACACCGAACCCCTTGGAGGCCGGGCTCACGTTGTCTCACCTTGGGGTCTTGCTGGGCGTGGCAGCCGTGCTCGTGGCCGCCGGGGTGTTGGCGTACGGGAGGCGCGATCTGAACGGATAGCAGGTGCGTTCACGCTCACGACATCTGGTGGCGCTAGAGTTCCTCCAGACAACAGGAGGGGCGATATGGCACAGCGCTCGGAGAGCACGTCCGCGATTCTGGTGATGATTCTCGCGGTGGTCGGTGCCGCCGCGCTGCTGGTGGTACTGATGGGCCCCAGCGTCGTCATGGCCGCCGCGCGCGACGCGGTGGACTTTTTTGAGGGCGACGACGCCGATACGACGCCGACCACGGAGGTTGCCGCGGAACCCACCGAACAGGACGACGCGGCTCAGGACGACGCGGCCCTAGACGGTGCAGAGTTCGACGCCGCGTTCTCGTCTGGAGGCGAACCGAGCCCCCTTGCTGTGTCGGGGGACCTGCTTCCCGCTGGCGTGCCGGTCGACATCGACATGGTGGACTTCTTCGACAACGTGCACCCGATGACCGTCACGATCGACGGTGTGACCCAGCGTGGCGAGTGCACGGTGGTGCTGATGCAGGTGACACCCGATGCGGAACTCGGCGGCTTCGACCTGCCCACCGTAGGAATCGTCAGCGGCGGTTTGCACTACGAGGGCGGTGGGTGCGACACGACCGGGCTCGAAGACGCCGGCTATGCCTCGAGCATCGGGCTCGAGATTCCCGCCGGCCAGACGGCGGCGTACTACGACTTCGCCCAGCGACCCGATGGCACGCTCGCGGAGGTGGAGGCCGTCACGGTGGAGGTGGCCGAGGGCGAGTACCTGTTCTTTGAGCCAGTGGAGAAGACGCTGACCTAGGCTGGTCCGATGGTGGAGGACCTCTTGAGGCGGCTCACTTCCCCCACGGCGCGGGCGCTGTTGCCAGGGCTCCTGCTCACCGTCGCTGGCGTGTGGGCATTCGTGGGAGTGCTGGACCAGTTCCTTGAGCGGGACGACATCTACCATGTCGACCAACCCGCGCTGGATTGGTTGATCGAGGTCCGCACCCCCTGGCTTACCACTGTCCTCACGGGAGTCACCAACACCTTCGGGCCGGTGATTCTGCCGTTTCTGGTGGGCATCGCGTGCGCGGTGTGGGCGAAGGTCAGCGGCGCATGGCGAGACCCCCTGCTGCTGGCGTCGGCCATGGTGATGTCCACCCTGATCGCCATGGTGGTCAAGAGCATCGTCGCCCGGCCGCGTCCCGCCGATGACCTGCAGGTCATTCCCGGCCTCGAGACGTCCTACTCGTTTCCGTCGGGCCACACCACGGGCGCGGCCACGCTGGTGCTGGTGACGGCCTATCTGCTGTGGCGCCATCGGCGTGGCGGTCGGTCACTCGCCGTGTGGGCGGCCGTGTCTGCTGGCATCGTTCTGCTCGTGGGCGGTAGCCGCCTGTACCTCGGCTATCACTTTGTGACGGACGTGCTCGCAGGGGCGTGCCTCGGCGTGGTGACGCTCGGAATGGTGGTGGCTACGTCGCGATGGCTCGACCTACGCGGGCTCGAGGCCCCCGTAGATGGTGGGTAGGAACTCGGCCACCGTGGGGTGGATGGCGAGCCACGTGCCCAGGGCGGACGCGGGGGCATCCACGTGCATGAGGATCGACAGCGCGTGGATGACTTCGTCGCCATGGAGGCCGAACACTGCGGCGCCCACCAGCCTGTCAGCGTCGTCGTCCACCACGAGGCGAATCACTCCTGGGCTGACGCCATCGAGGGCGGCGCGGGTCACCGAGGCCATCTCGTAGTTGGCGACGGAGATGTTCAGCCCCGCCTCGCGGGCCTGCGTCTGCGTCATCCCCACCCGTCCCAGCGGGGGATCGGTGAAGAGCGCGTATGTCGGGATCCGGCCCTCCACCGACCGGTCGCCCCCGGCCAGGTGGTCGGCGAGGATCTCGTGATCTTGGTAACTGGTGTGCGTGAAGGCTCCACGACCGTTGACGTCGCCCAGCGCGTAGATGCCGGGCGCCGAGGTGAGGAAGTGCTCATCCGTGGTGATGTAGCCGCGCTTGTCGGTCGCGACGCCGACGGTGTCGAGCCCCAGGTCCTCGCTGTTCGGGATGCGCCCTGCCGCCACCAGCACGCGGTCGCCCGCGAGGCGCTCTCCGCTCGCCAGCACCACCACCACACCGTCGCCATCGGCCTCGACGCTCTCGATCTGCACGCCAGTGCGGACGTCCAGGCCCTCGTCGCGAAGCATCTGCGCCACCGCATCGGACACGTCGTTGTCCTCCCGGGCAATCACGCGGTCCCCGTGCTCCAGGATCGTGACGCGTGAGCCGAACCGTGCCCACACCTGACCCAACTCGAGGCCGATGTACGAGCCACCGATGACGATCAGGTGACCCGGAGCCTCCTTGAGGTCCAGCAGCGTGTGGTGGTCCAGGTAGTCGACAGTGTCGAGTCCGTCGATGGGCGGGGGGACTGACCTTGCCCCGGGGTTGAGGACGATGCGCGGCGCGGTGACCGTGGTGTCGCCAAAGGTGACCCTGTAGTTGTCGCCGTCCTTGCCGTCGAGCCGCGCGCGGGCGGTCACGTAGCTGATGGTCTCGTGATTCTCGTAGTAATCGGTGGCGCCGTCTCGCCAGGCGCCGATGAGCGCATCCTTGCGGTCGATGGCCTCCGCGACGTTGACCGTGACGCCCTCGACGTGGACCCCGTAAGGAGCGCCCGTGCGGGCGGCGTGGGCGGCGTGAGCCGATGCGCGCAGCGCCTTGGTGGGCCGGCAGCCGTCGTTCAGGCACGTGCCCCCGAAGGGGCCCTCCTGGAAGACGGCGACCCTCTCTCCGCTGGCGTCGAGCTTGGAGGCCAGCGACGGTCCCGCCTGGCCACCGCCGATGACGATGGTGTCGAACTGCGTGTGGTGAAGGGTCATGTGAAGGCAAGCGTGTGGCGCGGCAGGTGTATTCCCTCGCGGTCCCTCGCGCTCACGCAAAGGATCACAATTTGGTAACGGTGTGGGGGCGGGCGGTCGCGAGGTGTTGCCACGATGTAAAGAAATCCATCTGCGCAGGTAAAACCGGTATCTTGCTGTGCTAACAAGGAGACTCGCAAGACCGTCGGACGCATGTGCGACGGCGCCACAAGAAAGAAGGATAAGGATGCTGCGCTCGCTCACTCACCGGCGTGCGGCGGTCGTGTCCGGAATCGCCATCGCCACGCTGGCCCTCGCGGCCTGTTCAGGCGATGATGACGATTCGGACCCCACCGGCGACAACGGCTCAAATGAGTCGCTCATTATTGGCACCACCGACAAGATCACCACCATTGACCCCGCGGGCTCGTATGACAACGGCTCATTCGCGGTCATGAACCAGGTGTTCCCGTTCCTCATGAACTCGCCGTATGGCACCTCCGATGTGGAGCCCGACATCGCGGCTTCCGCCGAGTTCACCTCTCCAGCCGAGTACACGGTCACCCTCAAGCCAGGGCTGACGTTCGCGAACGGCAACGACCTCACGGCCTCAGATGTGAAGTTCACTTTCGACCGCCAGATGGCGATCTTCGAGTCCGGCGCCGACGACGGCAATGGCCCCGGTTCGCTGTTGTACAACCTCGACAGCGTCGCCGCTCCCGACGACACCACGGTGGTCTTCACCTTGAAGTCGCCCAACGACCAGATCTTCCCGCAGATTCTGTCGAGCCCAGCTGGCCCGATCGTTGACGAAGAGGTGTTCGCGGCTGACGCGCTGACGCCAGACGCCGACATCGTGGCTGGCGAGGCCTTTGCTGGCCCGTACACGATCACGAGTTACGACCAGAACAACCTCATCAGCTACGAGGCGAACGAGGCCTACCAGGGCGTGCTGGGAGCTCCGAAGACCTCGGTGATCAACGTGAAGTACTACACCGAGGAGTCGAACCTCAAGCTGGACATCCAGCAGGGCAACATTGACGTGGCATACCGCTCGCTGTCGGCCACCGACATTGAGGACCTGCGCGGCGATGACGGCGTCAAGGTGGTTGACGGACCAGGCGGAGAGATTCGCTACATCGTCTTCAACTTCAACACTCAGCCTTATGGCGCGGCAACCCCGGAGGCGGACGCTAACAAGGCGCTCGCCGTCCGTCAGGCGGTCGCCCACCTGGTCGACAGGGCAGAGATCTCTTCGCAGGTCTACCGCGACACCTACATCCCGTTGTACTCGTTCGTGCCAGCAGGCCTGACCGGTCAGACGGAGTCGCTCAAGGGAATGTACGGCGATGGCTCAGGTGGTCCTGACGCCGATGCTGCGGAGGCCGTGTTGGCCGACGCAGGGGTGAGCACGCCCGTCGAGCTCGACCTCCAGTACAACCCCGACCACTACGGCGGTGGCTCCGCAGACGAGTACGCGTTGGTCAAGGACCAGCTCGAGTCGAGCGGACTGTTCTCTGTCAACCTGCAGTCCACCGAGTGGGTGCAGTACGCGAAGGACCGCACCGCCGACGTCTACCCGGCGTACCAGCTGGGCTGGTACCCGGACTACTCCGACGCCGATAACTACCTGGCGCCGTTCTTCCTGGTCGACAACTTCCTGGGCAACCACTACGCCAACCAGGAAGTCAACGACATGATCCTGGAGCAGGCGGTCACGAATGACCCGGCCGCACGCACCGCCCTCATCGAGGACATTCAGGATGCCGTCGCCGCAGATCTGTCCACCCTGCCGCTGTTGCAAGGCGCGCAGGTGGCGGTGACCCGTGCCGACGTGTCGGGCGCAGAGGACACCTTGGACGCCTCGTTCAAGTTCCGCTACGGCGCCCTGTCCAAGGGCTAATCGCGAGGCGTGGGGGTCGGGATTCCCGGCCCCCACGCTTTTGCGTTCCCGCCCGCCTGTAGAGTCCAGCCGTGGACATTGAGGACGCGAGTATGACGACGTCGGTTGACACCAAGGCTCCTGAAGCGCGCCGAGAGAAATCGAGCGGCTCACTCGGGCGGTACATCGCAGTCAGAGCGCTGCTCATCATCCCGACGGTGTTCATCCTCGTCACCACCGTGTTCGTGCTGATGCGCTCCACGGGTGACCCCATCACCGCAGCTCAAGGCGGAAAGCTGCCGCCCGACCAACTCGCTGAGCGGATTGCGCAGGCTGGCTACGACCGCCCCATTCTTGTGCAGTACTGGGACTACCTCACCGACATCGCGAGCGGCGACTTTGGCACCACCTTGTCGGACCATCGGCCGGTCACCGAGGTGCTCACCAACTTTGGCGCCGCCACTCTCGAGTTGGCCTTCTATGCGCTGATCGTTGCCTTCGCGCTCGGCATCCCGCTGGGAAGGCTCGCGGCGTATCACCGTGACAAGGCGCCCGACGCCATCTTGCGTGTCTCCGCCATCCTCGCCTATGCGACGCCGGTGTTCTTCGCCGGCCTGTTGCTCAAACTGATCTTCGCGGTGTGGCTCGATGTGCTGCCGGTTGCTGGTCGCGCATCGACTCGAACGGAACTCGAACTCCAACTGGTGGACAATCCCACCAACATCTATCTGATCGACGCCCTCAAGACTGGCGACGGTGCGGTGATCGGTGACGTGCTGCAACATGCTGTGTTGCCGGCGCTCGCACTGGGCCTCCTCACCGCCGGAGTGTTCTTGCGACTGGTGCGCACCAACGTGATCTCGACCTTTGGGGCGGGGTTCATTGAGGCGGCACGCTCGCGTGGAGTGCCCGAGCGCCGACTGCTGCGCAAGCACGCCTACCGTCCGGCCCTCATCCCCATCGTGACCGTTATGGGCCTGCAGATTGCGCTCTTGCTGAGCGGCGCAGTGCTGACGGAGACCACCTTCGAGTGGAAGGGCCTGGGCTTCCAACTTGCCCAGTACCTGCAGGCGCGCGACTTCGTGGCCGTCCAGGGCATCGTCGCCCTCTTGGCGGTGATCGTCGCGCTGACCAACTTCTTTGTCGACATCATCGCCGCGCTGATCGACCCGAGGGTGAGGTACTGACGTGAGCCAGACACCCGCTGAGGACCTCGCACCCCACCGCTCCCGCTGGCAGCGACTGCCCATCGTCTCCCACTTGCGTATCAGCGTGGGAGTGCAGCACGGCATGCTCGTCGTCGGGCTGGTGCTGACCGGCATCTTCCTGCTCACCGCCCTGTTCGCACCCCTGCTTGCGCCTTACGGCTTCTCCCAGTTGCGCGATGACTCCGGCATGTTCGGCGCACAACAGCCGCCGTCGAGCGAGCACTGGCTGGGCACCACTCAGGGAGGGCTCGACGTCCTATCGCGGCTCATCTGGGGCTCGCGCACGGCGTTGTACGTGATCGTGGTGGCGGTAGCCGCATCGATCGTCATCGGCGTCATCCTTGGCCTCATCTCCGGTTACTTCGGTGGTTGGCTCGACCGCACGCTGATCGTCATCGCGGACGCCATCTACTCGTTCCCGTCCCTGCTGCTCGCCATCGTGTTGGCGATCGTGATCAGCGGAGGGCAGTCCGACATGTGGGGAGGCATCTTTGCCGCGGCGCTGTCGATCACGGTGATCTTCATCCCGCAGTACTTGCGCGTCACCCGAGCGGAGGTGGTGCGCGTCAAGGCGGAGGCATTCGTGGAATCGGCCCGCGTCATCGGCGCGTCCAACCTGCGCATCATGACCAAGCACGTGCTGCGCAACGCCACCAGAACGCTTCCGCTGATCCTGACGCTCAATGCGTCTGAGGCGATCCTCACGCTCGCAGGGCTCGGCTTTCTTGGTTTTGGGATCGAGCCGACCGCAGCCGCTGAGTGGGGCTACGACCTCAACAAGTCGCTGTCGGACGTGACGAGCGGCATCTGGTGGACGTCGGTGTTCCCAGGCGCCGCCATCGTGCTCGTCGTGCTCGGCCTCACCCTGGTGGGCGAGAGTCTCAACGACCTCGCGGACCCGAGGCTACGCAAGCGAGCGGCTGGCGCGGAGCCGGTCGAGGATCTTGGCGTGGAGTTGCCCCGCACTGACGAGGGCGCGCAGACGCCACGAGAGGGGACGCTGTGACCAACGTCGTCGATATCCGCGACCTGGCGGTCACGTTCGCCACCGACTCGGGGCCGGTGAAGGCCGTCGATGGCGTGAGCTTCGCCGTGCGCGAGGGTGAGGTGCTCGCCGTCGTCGGGGAGTCGGGCAGTGGCAAGACCGTCACGGCCAAGACCATCTTGGGGCTGCTTCCAGAGACCGCGACCTTGCGAGGCGCGGTGGTGCTGAGCAGCAGGGACGGAACCACGGAGGGTGACGTAGTTCAGGTTTCCGGCTCTCGGCTGCGCGAACTGCGGGGGCGCGACGCAGCGATGGTGTTCCAGGAGCCGTCCACAGCACTCAACCCTGTCTTCCCTGTGGGTTGGCAGATTGCCGAGGGCCTGCGCGCCCACGGGAAGCTGTCGCGCAAGGAGATTCGGACCAAGGTGCTCGACGTGATGCGCCGGGTGGGAATCCCCGACCCGGAGTCGCGCATCAACCACTACCCCCACCAGTTCTCTGGCGGCCAGAAGCAGCGCATCGTCATCGCTCAGGCCCTGGTGCTCAACCCCGGCGTGATCGTGGCGGACGAGCCGACCACGGCGCTCGACGTCACCGTGCAGGCCGAGATCCTCGACCTGTTGCGTCGCTGCAGGGACGAGTTTGGTGCGGCGATCGTGCTCATCACCCACAACATGGGCGTGGTGGCAGACCTGGCGGACCGCGTGGCCGTGATGTATCAGGGCAAGATCGTCGAGCACGCCGACGTGAAGACGCTGTTCAGCTCTCCCAAGGACCCCTATACGCAGCAGTTGCTCGCGGCCGTGCCGCGCATCGGCGAGGGTCTGGCGAGAGCGCACGAGCGCGCCGCCCGTAGGCCAGAGGGCTGGTCCGACCAGAAGCCCGTGGTCGAGGCGAAAGACCTTCGCATCACCTATCCCGGGCGCTTCCGCCAGCCCGACTTTGTGGCCGTCGACGGCGTCGACCTCGCCATCCGACCAGGCGAGGTGCTTGGCCTGGTGGGGGAGTCCGGCAGCGGCAAGACCACCATTGGGCGCGCGATGGCCGGGCTCACCAGGGTCTCTGGCGGATCCTTGCGGGTGCTCGACGTCGAGATGCACGGGGTGCGCGAGCGGCAGTTCCGCCCCACACGCCGTCGCATCGGCTTTGTTTTCCAGGACCCGGCGACCAGCTTCAACCCGCTGCTCACCATCGCGCAGTGCGTGGCTGAGCCGCTCGTGGTGCACGGGCTGGCGGAGAACGCCAACGACGCTCGCGTGAAGGTGAACGAACTGCTCGAGGCCGTGCAACTTCCCGCCGCCTTTGGCAACCGCTACCCCCACGAGCTCTCTGGCGGTCAACGGCAGCGGGCCTCGCTCGCGAGGGCGATCGCGCTCGACCCCGAACTGCTGATCGCCGACGAGCCGACGTCGGCGCTCGACGTGTCGGTGCAGGCGCGGGTGCTCGACCTGTTCGACGAGCTCCACAGGGAACTGGGATTTGCGGCACTGTTCATCAGCCACGACCTGGCGGTGGTGGACATGCTTGCTGACAGGATCGCCGTGCTACACAGGGGGCTCTTGGTCGAGGAGGGAACAGGCGACGAGGTGCTCGGTTCGCCGCGCGAGCCGTATACCCAGCGGTTGCTCGCCTCGCTTCCTGTGCCGGACCCCGTTGAGCAAGCACAACGCCGAACTCAGTGGGAGGCGCTGCGCGAGGCCGACGAGCGGTCCGCGGCAGCAAGATAGCGGGTAAACGGCGCATTTCGGGCGGCGTTGGTTGCCGGTGTGGCATTTGTCACGTTGGCCTGACGGTGCACTTCCGACGTGATCAGCGCCTTGCGTCCCGCGGCGCGCGACGGCGGAGTGAACTAGCTGAGGGGCTATTCCTCCATGAGGGTGTTTTCATTCGCGCGGCCACTATGGGCCGCCCTGTTGGCGGTCGTGGTTCTTGGAACAACGGTGGTGACCGCTGGCCCCGCCCAGGCAGGCCCCGACGACCCGCTCTACCTGTCGGTCACCAAGACAGTGTCGAACGCCACGCCAGACCCCGGCGAGCCCTTCACGTACACCATCCGGGTGAGTTGTTCGGAGGCGTCGTGCCTCAACGCCGTCCTCGAAGACACCCTGCCAGCTGAGCTGGCGGGCTACTCCATCGAGGATGTGGCGTTCAACCCGAGCGCCTCTGTCATCCCGCGCGACATCACCTGGACGGTCGACGGCGTGCCTGGACCCTCCGCTCCGGCCGTGGCGACGGCGGACACGCAGTTGCTGGTGGAGTTCCAGGAAACCGTCACCGCCCCCACCGGCGTCGGCCTCCAGAATGGTCAAACCTTCACGGTCCTGTTGACCTTGCAGGTGCCCAGCGAGCTGCCACCGGGGACCACGGAGATCACTAACACGGCCAGTACGAGGGCCGACAACTCCTCCGACTCGACGGACTCCGCCACCATCACGGTGACCATGCCGGAGCGCATCGAGGTGGATGTCACCAAGGCCTGGACGCCCGCGACGCAGACCTTCCAGGTGGGACGCGCGTCGGCGATCGCACTGTCGGCCACCAACACGTCCAACATCACCGTCGACTCGCTCGTGGTGCAAGAGCCTCAGATAGCACCGGACGGCGCGACCACGCTCGATGCGTCCAACCCGTTCTCCATCACCGACTTCACCGGCTTCGCCGGATTCGCGATGCCCGCAGGAGCCACCACGGTCCAGGTTGACGCGTACGTGTTCGAGGCGGGTTCGTGGGGCTGGGTTGCGGGCAGCCCTGGGGCCGCTCCCGCCCTCCCTGCAGGCGTCACGGCGGCCGACGTTGGGGGCCTGCGCTTCGTGTTCGCGGGGGGCGACATCGAGCCGGACGCGTCGACAACGGTGACGCTCGACCTCGCCCAGCGCGCGACCGACCGCGAGGGAGCGGACCTCTCCGCGGCCGTCCAGACCGTCCCCAACGTCGTCGAGGCGACGGCGACGGCCGACGGCCACACCCCCGCCACCGACACCGCGACGGCCACCCACACGGTCAACCCCGCGACGGTGCTGGCGGCGACCACCAAGGACATCACGCCAGGCCGGATCGCCGCAGGCGCGACCGCCAGCGGACACATCGTCGCGACCAACGCCTCCGACGTCGGTGTGGTGGAGTTGCGCGCGGCAGACCTCGGCTACTTCACGGCAGAAGTGACGTTCGGCGGCTTCACCGCGCCGCCCACCTGGCCCACGGGGGCGGAGTCAGCCGCCGTCATCTACCACCCCCTGGATGGCAGCCCCGCGGTCACCGTTCCCTTTGCCTCCGGCGCGACTCCGGCGGACCCGATACCGGCGATCTCGGGCTTTGAGGTCGTGTTCTCTTCCGCGACAGGAGCCATTGCGCCAGCCTCGTTCAGCGTCATCGACTTTGACATCGACACCACTGAGGACGCGATCGGCGGCCTCGCATCTGTCACCACCACCAACACGGTGGAGACCTCGGTTGAGGCGTCGAACGGACTCACCGATAGCGCGACCGACCCCGCCAACTTGGTGCTGCTCGAGCCAGCCATAGACGTCACGTTGAACAAGTCGATCTTGCCGTCCGCCGCGGTTGCTCCAGGCGAGCGCGTCGTGACCAGACTGGAGACGCGCCTGACCACTACCTCCGACTACATCACGGCCGACACGATTGTGGTCGCGGACTCGTGGAGCGGTGCCGGTAGTTTCTGGGACGCCTTCGAGTTGGACAGTCTCGCGCCCACTCAGGTGCCAGCGGGCACCTCTCTCACGGTCGAGGTACTGGGCCCTGACACGGTGACGTGGGCAGTCGTGGGCACCTTCGCAGCGGACCCCTCACCCTTTCTCGCATCGATGACGGAGGCCCAACTGGTGACGGCGCTCGCGAGCGAGCCCTTCACGCTGCCTGAGGTCACGGGCATTCGCTTCACGTTCGAGAACTCAACGGGATTCGCGTCAGACACCACGGTCACCCCGTATGTGGTCTCGCGGGCCATGGACACTCTGCGCAGCACCGGCGGCCCGACGGCGCCAGCGGACGGGACGGTCGTGTATGAGAACTCCGGCTTTGCGGG
Organism: Demequina sp.; assembly: GCF_016278775.1. Classification (GTDB taxonomy): domain Bacteria; phylum Actinomycetota; class Actinomycetes; order Actinomycetales; family Demequinaceae; genus Demequina. The sequence continues at coordinate 23,116 of NZ_JADQBF010000078.1, forward strand.
CGGGTCTGGCGAGACCGAGAGCGGCACTCCTCTGAGCGACACTGACGACGACGTCGACCCCTCCACTGTCGAATCGGCAGCAGGCGCTGGCACTGCAAGCATCGAGAAGGCGTGGAGCCAGATCACGGTGCCTGCGCAGTCCGGTGCGGAGCGCTCCACGAGCCTGACGTGGTCCGTCGGCGAGTCGAACACGCAAGTAGCGATCACGGACTCGGCGGGCCTCACGGACCCCGACGCGCCGGAGGACACTGTCTTCGAGGCATTCGATCTGTTGTCACTCGACCCGATTGCGGCCAGTGACACACCCTTCACCAACGGCTGGTACATGAAGTACGACACTGTCGAGTCCGTGTGACTGTACCGCGCGGGTCTCTGGCAGGAAGTGCTAGAGCCGGTGAGTGGCTGGGTTGACGCGTCAGGCCGCTTCGTGGGTTACGAACTGACGGCCACCGAGTCGGATGAGGCCACCGGCGTCAGGATCGTCCTCAGCGAGAACGCGACCGCGCGGGCCGACGCCCGTGCGGTGGGCGAGGACTACGATCCCTACGCCCCCGAGGTGGGAAGCGGCGTGGCGTCGAGCAGCGAGGCGCGCGAGTTCTCGCTGACGTGGCAGCTGCGCGACAAGATGCGCGGGAGCGGCGCGTGGGTCACGGATACCGCGCTGTACAACGGCGGCGCGCCCGGCGTGGTCGACAACACGGTGCTGCTGGAGGCGACACCCGAGAGTGGCGGCCCTGTCACCGGCACCGCCAATGACGAGATCGTGATCACCGACCCGGGCCCCGGCGTCACGGTCGACAAGTCCGTCTCGCCCACCTCCCTGCTCTACGTGCCGATGGAGGGAAGCCTCGCGTCGAGTTACCCGACCGCCAGGTTCCGGGTGGTCGCCCGAAACAACTCGGTCTCGCAGGCGTCCTACGTACGCGTCATGGACTCTCCTGTGTGTACCGATAGCGCGGACATTGTCACCTGCGAAAGCCCGGCCACGGCGGCAGGGGCGCTCGCAGACCCGTTCACGTCCGGCGTGAACTGGCTGACAGCGGCTGGCCAGGGAAATCCGTTTGACCGCTTCAACCTCACCGATGTGGCCATCGCGGCGTCGATTCCGGCTCAGGTCGATCTCAATGCCTCGACGGTGTGGCTGCTGCACTACAACGCAGGGGTGTACTCGACCACGAGCCACACGGCCGCCCAGGTCAACGCGATGTCTTCCAGCTCCCTGGCCGACGTCGTCGGCATCTCCGTGACGTTCCAGGACACAGACCCTGTCACCGACGGCGGCAGCATCTCGTCGGCCAATAACCTGACCGTCACGCTCTACACCCGCTTGCGCACGCACCTACGTGTCAGCGGCGACGCGCAAACCGTCGCCGCGAACGAGCGGCTGAACGTGCCAAACCGCGCCTTCGCCCAGTCCTACGACCCCGTCCTGAACGACGGCGTCGGCACTGGAGCGGTGGACGCGGTATCGGCCAGGTTGACTGGCGGCGACATCAATGTGGCAGCGCTCAAGTCGGTCTCCCCTGCCGCGTTGACGGAACCCACGCGCAACGACCCGGTCACGGTCACGCTCGGTGCGAACCAGGGCACCGCGCCCGTCAGTTCACTCCCGCCTGCGGAGGTGCGCCTCACGGACGACGCTTCCACGTCGCCCGAGTTCTGGAACCAGTTCTCTTTCACCGGCCTGGGCACCCTCACGCCGCCTGCCGGAGCCGACCAGGTGGTCGTCTCCGTTTACGGGCCGTTTGGACCTGCGGGAACCATGACCTGGGTGTCGAGTGCCGCCACCTCGATTGCCGGTGCGACGGTGCCGGTGCCCTCTGGGCAGTACGCAGACATCCAGGGCTTGCAACTCGCGTTCTCACGGGCAGACGGCGGCTTCTTCTCGAACACCATGCCAGCCGCGTCGTGGAGCACATCGTCCACCTTCACGGTGAGTCTGAGGGACACCTATCGCGACTCCGGCGACACCGTGGCGCTCACGGGAACGGTGGACAACACGGTCACGGTCATCAGCGACCGCCTCAACGGCGAAACCTCGGTAGAGAGGACGGCCGCGGCGCAGATCAGCCTGAGCCCAGGCACCTATGAGCTCGAGGTGAACAAGCTCGCGAACGACGGCAACCACACCGCCAGTGCAGGCGAGTCGGTGCCGTGGGACCTGACCTTCACGAACGCTGGCACGGGCTTCCTCACCATCACCGAGTTGCGAGACACGCTTCCCGCGGACCTGGTGTACCTGGGGGATACGGCACCCGTGTACACCCCGGACGCGTCTGGAATGCTGCCTGAGCCTGCCGACATGACGCAGGTGGGCAACGAGCTCGTGTTCACCTGGCCCTCCGACGCACGCACCATGGCGCCTGGCGAGACCTTCTCCTTGAGGCTGATGCTGGAGGTGCAACCCGGCCTCGCCGCAGGCGACCGGGCCACCAACGAGATGACGGTCACCACCGCCGAGACCCTCGCCTCGTGTGCCAACATCGACGACGGCGGTTCCACCACGTCGGCGTGGGCTGACGACCCCACCACGTGTGGCACGACGGACTACGTCACCCCCAGCGTCGGCCCCAACCTGTTCACGGTGAAGGGCGTGCGCGGCTCTCTCGACGGTGCGTCGAACCCGCTCAACCCCGAACAGGAGTGCCTGGCTTCTCTCGACGCCACCGGCGGCTCGTACTTCCGCGCACCTTGCGCCGCCAACAGCGTCATCGGCGGAGTCGATGACTGGGTGCTGCGTGCTCAGAATGCTGGCACCACCGGCCTGGACGAGATGGTGATGTTCGACGCATTGCCAGGGCCGGGCGACAGGTACTTGATCTCCGGTTCGAGCCGCGGCTCCAGCTACCGCCCGCAGATGCTCGACAACCTCGACATCGACGCCCCCACGGGAACGGACATCCAGATCGAGGTGACGGTCTCGCCGAACCCATGCGCCGGGACGTGGGCAGGCCTTGAGGGACAAGAACCGTGTGAGCAGAACTCCGAGGTGTGGGTGCTGTCGGGCCCCGGCACCGACTGGTCCACCGTGACCGCCTTCCGGATCTTCCTCGACTTCGCTTCCACCGACTCAGGAATGCTCTCCCCTGGAGACATCGTCGACGTCACCTACAGCACCGCGAACGTGCCAGCCACGTCGTCGGATCCCACGGGCGCCGAAGTTGACGTGCCGGTCGCCGACTCCTATGCGTGGAATCAGTTCGGTGTGAAGTACCTCGATACAGGGGCGACCGCGTACCGCAAGATCGCCCCCGCTCGCATGGGCATCCACCTCATGACGGGCGCGCTGCAACTCGACAAGGTGGTGACAGGCGTGTACTCCCGCCTCGCGCCGAGCAGCTTTGTCGTGGACGTGGCGTGCACCGTGGAGGGTGCACCCGTGAACATGGGGGACTTCTCGCGACTGACGCTGAGTCGTGCGGACGGGTTCTCGGCCCTCATTGAGGGCGTGCCCGTTGGTTCCGAGTGCGTGTTGACGGAATCCGACTCCGGAAGGGCCAACTCGGCGACCTTTGCAGGAGACGGCGTCACGCGAGTGTCCAGCGTGAGCGCCTCCGTACCCATCACGGCCGGGACCGTCACTGTCACGCTCACCAACAGGTTCGACAGCGAGCTTGCTTTCACGGGAGTCAGCGGGGTCTCGACCCTCATCCTGCTTGCGGTCGCTCTGGTTGGCCTCGGTCTGGTGCTGGCGGTGAGAGGGCACAGGCGACGCACCTGAGGTCGAGCGTCCGGACGCCGCGAGCGTGTGCGGGGGTGTCAGTGCCCTGCAGCTGTGGCACATTGTGTGCAATGCATGTGTGAGGCTGCGCGCGGAGGGAGGGTCCGATGGGCCGACGTGAGGTTGCGGGGCGCGATGGTGGATAGGCGCCTGCGTGTGATCGGGTGGAGCCTGATCGTGGGCGGACTCGTCGGATTGACGGTGCTCGCTGCGGCGTTCTACGCGATGGAGTACCTGCCGGACAGGGATGCTGAGGGCAGACCTCTCCCCAGCGCCTCCCCGGCCACGGCTACCGCCACCGCCACCGCCACCGAGCCAGCCTCGCCGAGCGAGAGCGCGCCTGCGTCGTCGTTTGACGACAGCGGGCTAGAGGCGCTCGAGGATCTCACGGTGCTGGGCGGGACCGATGTGCCAGCCGGGCTGTACCGCGTGATCGAACCCGTTGAAGGCGACAGCGGCGTCAACGGCGGGATCCTGTTTGACCGCTCCTGCAAGTGGGGCCTGTACGAGGGTGCCGAGCGGGGGATTGACCAGATCGCGATGGCCAACGTGACGGACGGCGGCCATCCTGTGATGCGCATCGCTGACGGACAGCGCGCGTACTCCCAGAACTGCGGAGCGTGGGCGCTCGTGGACGAGCCCTTGCCAGCGTCGGCCGACCTCGCTACGTCCATCGACGACGGCTACTGGGCGGTGGGCATCGATGTCGCCGAGGGCACCTATGAGCGGCTCGGAGTTGTCGACGGTGACGACCCAGACACCTGGTGTGTATGGACGGTGCTTGAATCCTTTGAGCCAGGCGCCGCGACCGTCGCGCAAGAGTTCGACTTCACGGGGGACGGCCCCAGAACGGTGGACTTGGCCGACGGTCAGGTGTTGGACTCGAGCGTGTGCGGCGGCTGGCAGCGCGTCGGGTAGTCGCGCGCCGAGCAGTCGCGCATCAGTCCGCCTTGCCTGCGGCCAGGCCCTCCCGGATCGCATCCATCACCGACGAGTCGGCGAGCGTCGTCACGTCGCCCACCACCCTGTTCTCTGCCACATCGCGCAACAGCCGCCGCATGATCTTGCCGGAGCGGGTCTTGGGCACCTCGGCCACCACCAGGATGTCGCGCGGCTTGGCGAGCGGCCCGATCTGCTTGCGCACATGCTCGCGCAGAGCAGTGGTGACGGCCTCGCCCTCCGTCGGCACATCGGCCGCGTCGGAGCGCACAATCACGAACGCCACCACGGCCTGGCCAGTGATCTCGTCGTTGGCGCCCACCACGGCCGCCTCCGCGACCCACGGGTGGGACACGAGCGCGTGCTCAATCTCCGTGGTGGTGAGGCGGTGGCCTGAGACGTTCATGACGTCGTCAACGCGGCCCAGCAGCCACAGGTCTCCGTCCACGTCCTTCTTGGCCCCGTCGCCAGCGAAGTACATGCCGTCAAAGTGGTTCCAATACGTGGACTGGTAGCGGTGGCGGTCGCCCCAGATGCCGCGCAGCATCGACGGCCACGGCTCGGTGATGACCAGGTAGCCGCCCTCGCCGTTGCGCACTGGCGACCCGGCGTCGTCCACCACCTCGATGGCGACGCCAGGGATGGCCGTCATGGCCGAACCCGGCTTGGTGCCCGTCACTCCCGGCAGCGGGGAGATCATGATGGAGCCGGTCTCCGTCTGCCACCAGGTGTCGACGATGGGGCAGCGGTCGTAGCCGATCACCCGGCGGTACCACATCCACGCCTCGGGGTTGATGGGCTCTCCCACGGAGCCGAGCAGCCTCAGCGAGCTCAGGTCGTACTGGTCGGGAATGGCCTCTCCCCACTTCATGAAGGTGCGAATCGCGGTGGGGGCGGTGTAGAGGATGGTGACCTTGTACTCCTGGATGATCTCCCACCAGCGGCCCTCGTGCGGGGTGTTGGGCGTGCCCTCATAGAGCACCTGGGTGGTGCCGTTGATCATGGGTCCGTAGACGATGTAGGAGTGGCCGGTCACCCAGCCGACGTCGGCGGAGCACCAGTACACGTCGGTCTCCGGCTTGATGTCGAAGACGATCCGGTGCGTGTGTGCCACTCCAGTGAGGTAGCCGCCGGTGGTGTGATAGAGCCCCTTGGGGGTGCCGGTGGTGCCCGAGGTGTAGAGGATGAACAGGGGGTGCTCCGCCTCGACCCACACGGGCTCGTGCTCTGCCGGCTGCGGGTCCACCACGTCGTGCCACCAGATGTCGCGGCCGTCCTGCCACGCTGTCTCTTGGCCGGTGCGCTTCACGGTGAGGATGTGTTCGACGCTCTTGCACGGCCCTGGATGCGCGGTGCCTTCACCGTGGCTGGCGAGGGCCTCGTCCACCAGGGGCTTCAAGGCGAGGTGGGAGCCCCGCCTGTTGCCGCCGTCGGCCGTGATGACCAACTTGGCCTCGGCGTCGTCAATCCTTTGGCGGAGGCTCTCGGCGCTGAAGCCGCCAAAGACCACCGAGTGGATGGCCCCGACGCGGGCGCAGGCGAGCATGGCGACCACGGCTTCTGGGATTTGGGGCAGGTAGATGGCGACCCTGTCGCCCTTGCCGATGCCGATCGACTCGAGGCCGCGCGCCGCCTTCTGGACGCGCTCGAGCATGTCGGCGTAGGTGAGGGTCTGGGTGTCGCCTGGCTCGCCCACAAAGTGGAAGGCGACGCGGTCGCCGCGGCCCTCGCGCACGTGGCGGTCCACCGCGTTGTCGCACGCATTGAGGGTGCCGTCGTGGAACCAGCGGGCCACAGGGGCGTCGGACCAGTCGAGGATCTCGGTGAAGGGTTCGTGCCACTCCAGGCGCAGCGCGGCCTCCCGCCAGTACTGGAGCGGATCGACCTTGGCCTTCTTGTACTCGTAGCTGGTCGCGTTGGCGTGCGCGGCCATGCCTACAAGAGGCGGGAAGATCCGCTTCTCGGTGTGCAGGTTCTCGAGGGTGTGACGGGACGGAGCGTAGCCGCCGGGGACATGGGCATCTTTGACCATGGGGACAGCCTAGGCCTTAGGTCATGGGTCGCTCAACGCCCGGTTATGCGCGGCTCGCTCGGCAGTGCCCGAGTCCACGTTGCGGGCCCGCGGCGCTCCGAGGGCGCTCGCAGCACGTTCGTGCCAGCATGGATGGATGGCTGACACCACGTATCGCGAGGGGTCTCTGTCGCTCCGAGGCGCGGTCGCCATGGGCACAGGCGTCATGGTGGGGGCGGGCATCTTTGCCCTCACGGGCCAGGTGGCCGACCTTGCCGGGCCGCTGTTCCCTCTCGCGCTCTTGGCCGCCGCTGGGGTCGCAGGCCTCGGCTCCTACTCGTACATCAAGGTGACCCGAGCCCACCCGTCGGCCGGTGGCATCGCCATGATTCTGAACCAGGCGTACGGGCGTTCCACCGTGACGGCCGGATCGGCCATGCTGATGGCGCTGTCGATGGTGCTCAACGAGGCGCTCGTGGCGCGCACATTCGGCACCTACCTGCTGGAGCCGTTCGGGTGGGGTTCGAGGTGGTTGGTCTCTGCCTTGGCACTGCTCCTCATCGTGGTGGCCGTGGCCATCAACCTGGCTCGCAACGAGAACATCGGCTGGTTCCAGACGGTGGGCGCGGTCGTCAAGATCGGCGGCATCGGGGCGCTCGCCATCGCCGCCATGATTGCCGCTGGGGGCGGCTACGAGGCTGGGTCAGAGGGACTCACCGCCGGATCGGGGGTCCTGGGCTTCATCGCCGCCGCAGGTCTAGGAGTGCTGGCCTACAAGGGCTTCACCACCATCACCAACGACGGAGCCGAGCTCAAAGACCCCTCCCGCAACGTCGGCCGGGCCATCGTCATCTCGCTTGAGATTTGCGCGGCCGTGTACTTGGTGGTCGCCTTGGGTGCAGGGTCCTCCCTCACGGTCCAAGAGATCGTGGCCGCGCAGGACTACGCGCTGGCAGAGGCTGCCCGTCCCGCGCTCGGCAGCGCTGGCGTGATCGCGACAGTGGCCGTCGTGGTGGTCGCTTGCGCCACCGGGCTGGTGGCCTCCATGTACGCGGTGTCGCGGATGCTCACCATGGTGACCGACATGACGATGATCCCGCACCGCCACTTCGGGATGCCAGGCCAGGTGCGCCATCACATGCTCGTGTACTTGGGCGTGGTGGCGGCGGTGCTGGCGGTGAGCCTGGACCTGTCGCAGATCGCCGCCGTCGGCATCATCTTCTACCTGGTCATGGACGTGGTGATCCACTGGGGCGTACTGACACGGTTGCGGGAGGACGTGGGCGCGCGGCGGTGGGTGGTCATCTCCGCGATTGCGGCCGACGCTGTGGTGCTGGGCGCGTTCATGGCGGCACGGGGCGCCGGGCAGCCGTGGGTGATCGTCGGTGCGGTGGTCGCGGTGGCCGTGGTGTACGCGCTCGAGGCGTGGTATCTGAAGCGGCACCCTGACGAGGGCTAGCTCGGCTCGCGCTGGAAGTGCATGAGAGCACGCTGGGGCCTCAAGCGCGCACCTGGTGCACTTCCAGCGCGGCGCACACAGCCGCCACTAACCTTCCGCACGGCCTCTCAGGGTGATGGCGTCGGCTGTGGTGGTGGTGCCGTCCTCCCAGTCAACGCGGAAGTCTCCCTGGATTGCCAGCAGCCACTGCACGACGGACGGGTCGCGATTGAGGAGCGTCCACGGTGGCTCAGTGGGCTCGGGGCATTCCGTCATGCTCTCGAGTCGCACGGACGCGTCCGGATAGCCCTTAGAGCGGTCGATGGCCACCTCGCTGGGCGTGAACACGGGAGTGCCCACCGTAGCGACCCAGTAGGTCCCGACTCCTCCCTCGATGAGTAGCGCCGCCGTGGCGTCGTCCTGGATGTGCAGTGTGCCGCGACTCCGATTGCCGCTGGTGTACACGTCGATCAGGATCGGCACCTCGGCACCGGCGGCGAGGTCCGCGAAGCTCGGGATGTCCATGAAGTCCGTCTCGAACTCGTCGTAGCCACCACTCCCGGTGAACTCGCCGCAGGCGAGGCGCTGGACGGGATCCGGCTCGGTGGGGGGCGGAGTGAAACCCAGATCGCCAAAGGTGATGTCGTGGTCAAGCGTCACGCCGACGGGTTCGGATACCAGGGTGACATCCAAGTCGTCCGAGTAGTCGGCCGAGTGAAAGGGCAGTGTCACCGAGCCGGACTCCCGGTCCAGTTGCACACCCGGCGGCAACGTCTCGGCGCATTCGAGGGGGACCACTTGGTTCCAGGATCGCCCGTCGTCGACGTATGACTGGCAATCGATGGAGCCGGGGTTCAGCACACCCCTCGTGGTGCCCGCCACGTAGTATCCATTGCCCTCGAGCTCGTGAAGCGCGACCAGCGGCGCACTCGTGTCCGCCTGTGACACCACGTACACCTGATACTCGCCAGCCGGGTAGGCGACGTCGTCGGAGCTCGGCCATGCACCCTGGTAGGCGAGGCACGGCAGGTCCTGGAACAACGCTTGGTCGAGTACCCTGCCGGCGGTCCAGTGGCTGCCGCGCGTCACCGTTTCGAAACTGTCGTCCCCGCCACCGCCACTGAAGCTATATCCGACCACCGCGTTGTTGTAGGTCAGCACCGCATAGCCACGGTTGACGAACACGGGCGCGCGGTCCGGGCCGTTGTAGTCCACGGCAGCCGTGATGCGCAGAGCGTCACTGGAGTTGCCGGCCCTGTCGACAGCGATAGATTGCGTGAAGCCTTGGTCCTCCGTCAACGTGGGCGGCACCTCCTCTCCGCAATCAAGAAAGCCCACATCCAGTTGGTTCAGGGCATCGACGTCCGTCGTGATGAACTCAACCGCGTCCGGATCGGCTGACGCCGGCGCATCGTCCCTGCGGGACTCCTGCACCACTCCCGCCACCACCAGCGCGCCCACGGCCAACGCCGACGACCCTCCCGCCATCGCCGCGTTGCGCCGCCTGCGTCGCCCGATGAGTCCACGAGTGGAACCCCCGGGTGAAGCATCGGCCGCCTGGAGGGCCCTGGCCCTGCCGTCGATCGACTCTGACATGAGGTCGTGAAGTGTGGGCATGTCACTTCTCCCTTCGCGGGGTCACGAGGACCTCGACGCGTTCTTCATCCGGATCGGCACCGAGCTCGCCTCGCAAGGCCTCGGCGCCGTCGTGCAGGTAGCGCTTCACGGTGCCGACGGCGAGGTGCAGGTGGTCGGCGATTTGCGCCATCGTGAGGTCGTCGTAGTAGCGCAGCACCACGCAGGCGCGCACCTGTGGGCTCAGCGAGGCGAGGGCGACGGTCACGGCGTCGCGGGCGTCGACATTGCTGGCGTGGTCGGGGCCGACGTCGGCGTGGGCAAGCCGCGCGGCGGAGCGCCTGAACAGCTGCTCGCGTCGCTTGTCATCCACAAACACGGACGCGATCGCTCGCCGCACGTAGTGCTCGGCGTGCCGGGCGGAGCTTAGCCTGCGGGGAGAGGAGAAGGTCCTCACCATGGCTTCCTGGACAAGGTCCTCCGCGGTGGCCTGCTGGCCGGTGAAGGCTACGGCGTACGCGAGCAGCGCGGGATAGCGCTGGTCAGCGAGCTCGTCGTAGAAGCCTTGCCACCGTGCCATGCCTCCCCCTTGCTCGGTATTCTCTTCCGCGTCTCTCATACAACACGAGCGCGAGCGGCAAAAGGTTGGTGCGCGCCCCAGCGTACGGGCCCCGGCGCGGCGGGAGGAGAAGACCGATGGGCAAGGCAGAGGGGTTCGAGTACCGCGAGCGCAAGGGCGGCGAGGTGGCCATCACCCACCATGGGCGACCGGCCACCATTCTTCGCAAGGGCGCTGCCGCGCGGTTTCTGCGCGAGGTTGAGGCCGGAGATGCTCAAGTGGTGATGGCACGGGTCACCGGCAACTACAAACGCGGAAACGAGCGCGGCTGACCCCGTGGCCCAAAGGCGCACGGCGCCCCCGTGAACAGGCGCTATCCTCCGGTGCATGGGCAATGCAGCCGACCAACGCCACGCTGACCGCATCATGGGCGCCGACGGGATACGGGCCGCCGCCGCGCTCGCCGTGATCTTCTCGCACATCTACCAACGCCTCACCCTGCCAATGCAGGCGGAGTGGTACCAGCAGGTCCAAGTCGTGTTTCTCAAGGGCGCCTTCGGCGTGTCCATTTTCTTCGTGCTGTCGGGCATGCTGTTGAGCTATCCGTTCTGGAAGGCGTACCTGGCGGGAGCGCCGATGCCGAGCATGCGGCACTACGTCCGGCGCCGTGCCGCACGCATCGTGCCCGGGTACTACGTCGGCCTGCTGGTGAGCTTTGCGCTCGCGTTCTGGCTCACGCCCGACGCCGATTACAAGGTGTGGCGGCTCATCTCTGGCCTCACCTTCACATCGGGCTTTCATTACAAGACGTGGTTCCCGTCGTCGGTTAACGGCCCCCTATGGTCCATCAGCATCGAGGTCTTCAGCTACGTGCTGTTGGCAGGCATGATGGCGCTGCTGTTCTGGTGGGTGACGCGCCGCGCGGCCCGCAGCGACCGCGCCCCGCACCCGGGCACCCCGCTGCGCGGCCTGGCCTATTGGGCAGGCAACTTCGCGCTCGTGATCGTCCTCAATGGGTTGGTGGTGTCCACCTTCACGCTGTCCGACGAGGGAAAGGGATGGGGCTTCGGCGACATCGGCGGAGCCAAGGAATGGATGCCGGGCTACAACCCCTTGGGCTTCTTCGCGCACTTCGCTCTCGGGATCCTGGCCGCGTGGGCGATCGCATCGTGGCGTTCTCGCGAGAACCGTCGGCAGACTGGCCCCGGTCCGGTGAACCTCACCCGCTGGTGGTGGGACGTCGTCGCCCTGGCGGGCTTTGCCGGCGCCGGCTTCCTTGTGTGGCGCTACCGCTGGCCCGCCGAACCCAGCAACCTCGACGGCTTCCAACAACAGCCCTATCTCTTCCCCCTCTTCACGCTCTCGATCGCCGTCATCCTGGTAGGGCTCGCGCACTCCCGGCTGGTGGGGCGCCTCGTCGACAACCGCTTTGCCCGCTACACCGCCACCATCTCGTTCGGCCTGTACATCTGGCACTACCTGCTGCTGTACCTGTTCTCGAACATCACCGAAGGCCAGTTTGAGTACTTCGGCATCACCGACTGGGGTCGACACCTCGCCATCGGTGGGGCGATGCTGGCGATCGCCTACGGCATTGCGACCCTCAGTTGGCAGTGGATCGAGCGCCCTGCTTTGCGGTCGCGGTGGGCGAACAAGCGATACCCGGCCAAGCAATAGGCGGCTGAGGTTGCAGGGGGCGCCCGCACGTGGTCCCATGAGCCTATGAGTGGACCTAATGGATTCGACTACCGCACCCGCAAGAACGGCGAGGTTCACATCTTCCATCACGGCAAGCTGGCCAAGATGCTTAAAGATGAGGACGCACAGAAGTTCCTGGCGGCCATCAAGGATGGCGACCCGCAGCAAATCATGGACGACGCCGTGGGCACCCAGAACTCGACCGGCAGGGTCTCCGGGGGTCCGACCGGTCCCGGCTCACACCTGCACGGCAACGGCGCGGGTCACGCGCCCACGCAGTTCCGGCGCAAGACCGGCTGACACGCGGGGAGTCACCGGAACGCTGCCTCGAGCCTAGGGAGCCGGTGACGCCGCCGCCTCCCTGGACTCGCGTTCGGCGTTGACGGAGGCGATCGCGGCGTCAATGTCCATGGCCTTGCCGCGAGCCACCTCGCGAATCGGATCCACGACGTCCTGCCACGAGTCAGCGAAATAGCCTGTGCCGTCCGCGTACACCGCTGGCGTTGCTGCCACGCCCGCGGCCGTTGCGGCGTCGGTCGCAGTCGCTATGGCGTCGGCGTAGCGGTGCTCGGGAAACCGCGCCACGACGTCGTGTGGAACGCCGATGCTGGCGGCGAGGTCCCCGAGTTGCTCATCGGTGAGCGTCGAGCCCTCGGCGGGCTGGTGTTGCCACAGCAGGTGGAGGAACGCACCCACATGCTGTGGCGAACCGGCGGCCACCTCGTGAATGGCAGAGCCCGCGCGCGTCGAGTACGACCCGTCAGAGGAGAGGGAGTCGAAGAAGGCGATCGGATGGATGACGACGGTGGCGCCGTCGATCGCGCGAAGTTGGGGCTCGATGCTGGCGCCGAAGTCCGCGCAAGCTGGGCAGATGGGGTCGAGATAGACGTCCACCACCACGGTCTCCGCTGGCACCGACACCAGCACGGAGCCATCCTCGCCGAGCGGTAGCCCCTGATGGCCCGCAGTCGCGGCATCGCCGATCGCCGCGGTGCTGTATGGCCAGAAGGCGGGAATCGTCCAGGCGACTCCGAGCGCGAGCGCCCCCGTACTCACGGTCGCGGCCGACGCGATGGTCGCCCGCCGCACCACCCGTCGGCGGTGGGCACGCTGGCGCAGTGACGGTCGCTCGATCGCGGCGAGGTCGATCTCCGTCGCGGCGACATGCTGGCGCAGCGCGTCGTGAAGGGTGTTCATGGCCGGTCCTTTCGGTGCGAGGTGACGAGCACGGTGTTGCGGCGTTCGTTGCCGAGGCGGTCCCGGACGACGTCGGCGCCAAGGAGGTCGGCAAGGCGCGCGGACGCGTCGGACAGATAGCGCTTGACGGTGCCGTCCGCCAGGCCAAGGCGCGCGGCGATCTGGGACACCGTGAGGTCGTCGTAGAACCGCAACACGGCACACGCGCGCTCGCGCGGGCTCAACTGCGCGAGCGCGCCCCGCACATCCACGGCCGCCACCACGGAGGGCTCGGGTCCTGGAACCGCGCCCTGCTCCACGGATCGTGAGTAGGCCCTGGTGAGTCGGGATCGCCTCCGGTGAGCATCGACAAACGCGCTCACGACGGCGCGGCGCACGTAGTTCTCGGCGTGGTGCACGTCCGCAAAGCCCTTGGTCCGCGCATAACTGCGCACAATCGCTTCCTGTACCAGGTCTTCTGCTGTGGGCCGGTCGCCCGCGGTGAGCATCGTCGCGTAGGCGACGAGCGCCGGGTAGCGGCGCTCGACCAGTTCGCCCAAGTGCGCGTCCCAGCGGCTCACGCGATGTCCTTTGCGTCTGTCATGTGCACCTCTACGCCCGTGGCGCCCAATACGTTGGGGAGGGACCTCCCCCTAGCCGTCGAGCTGTATCTCGACAGATAGCGGCAAACGAGCTTGGGTCGTGGAGATCCGTTCGTGCTTGCTCTGGGGCCCCTGGACGGGGGTGACTGTCCACGTACCCACCACGGCCGTGTGGCCGCTGAGGCGACCGTCGTCTTGGTCGATGCCGGCGCACCATTCTGGTTCTCCTACGCGTAGTCGTACGTTGGTGGGTCCCGCGTAGCGGTCGTAAGGGATCACGCCAAGCATCTCAAGCGGCGCGAAGCCCACCACCTCGTACTCGGGCCATCCGACCTCACCAGCGACAGACCGGTACCGCATGTAGACGACGCGCGCGCCGGCGTCGAGCCGCACGGAGGCGCCGTCACTGGCAAGCCACGGCATGACCTGCGCCTGCACGATGCCAGGAGAGAGATTCTCGAAGGCGGGAAAGGGGGCCTCGATGCTCACGTCATCACGGCCGCCGTCGGTGTCGAAGCGCGACTCGCCCGTCGCCTCGAAGGCGCTGTAGTCGTTGACCACCGCGCCGCACACCACGTCGGCTCCTGACGCGAAACGAGTCGCGTCGCTCGTGTCGAAGCGGAAGAACCCCGTCCCCTCTTGGTCGTCGGGATAAGGGGCGAGCGTGAGGCTGAGCGGTTCGCTGACGAGCGTGACGTCGAGCGGCGCTCCGAGCTCGGTGGGGTCGTACATCAAGGACAGGGTCTGGCGGTCTGCATCCACCTGAGCGCCTGGTACGACGTCAGGCAGGCATGCGCGGACGATTTCGAGATTCGCCTCCAGCACCGCGCAGTCATAGGAGCCCGGTTGGTAGACGCCGCCTGGCAGCTTGGCGGACTCGTCAATCTCGAAGCCGCGCGGAAGTGCCTGGCCGAGCGCCACGGACTCCACGGTGGCGAAGATGCGGGTGTATGCCACCGCCGTGTACTCGCCGGGCTCGACGGGGAACAGGTCGTATTCGCGCGGTCCACGCAATGACAACTTGCGACACGAGAAGATGTCGCTCAACGCGGGCACGCCAAACTCGGCGGGATCGGCTTCGGGCGTGACCGCCTCACGAAGTCGCTGCACGTCGAGCTTCGCGGCGCCGGCGATGGCACCGTCCTCGATGAGCACCACCCACAGAGGGCCACGAGCGGTCAGCCCGGGGTCGCCTTCGTTGTATGCGATGCTCGCCCAAAGGGAATCGACGGTCGCATTCGGCCAGATATCCTCGGTCGGTGCGACCGATGCCGCAATCGAGAAGCCCCGTTCGCTGGCATTCGGTTCCGGGGCTGGCTCGCCGCAGATCGGGTAGTCGTTGAGCGACGCGAACTCGGCGCCTCCCCCAAGCGGGATCTGCGCAACACCCGGCAAGGCAGCTTCGGTCAGCGTGGGTGATGCCGAGGCCCCAGCGTCGGCCGCCCTGGTGGCCGATATCCACGCACCCGCGCCAGCGAACACCAGCGCGCCCGCCGCCGCGACCGTCACTGTGCGCAAGGCCCACCGTTTCGCGAGCAGGCGCCCGATGGCCCGTTCCGCTTCGCGCGTGAGCGCAGGCGCGGCGTCGCGGCGTTCCCGGTGAAGCGACGCAAGCACGTCCTGAAGGCGACGTGACGTCACTCAATCACCATATGGAGCGGCTCGCTCACGAGCGTCACGTCAAACTCGTGAGGCAGTGCAGAGGCGTCGTATAGCAGCCGCACCGTGCCCAGTTCCTCGTTGAGCTGCGCTGTGGGGACGGCGTCTGGAAGGCATGCTCGCGCCGTCACCGACTGGAACTGGAGCGCCCGGCAACCCCGGGAGCCCGGGGTGTACTCGACGCCTTTTTGTTTGGCACGCTCGTCCACCGTGCGGTAGTCCGTACTCTCCAGTGACTGGTACAGCGCCACCGACTCGGGGGTGGCGAACACCCTGATGGCCGCGAAGACCTCATAGGTTCCAGGGTCGAGATCGTGTTCCAGGTAGATGTAGGCGCCCGAGTTGGTGTCCACGCTGATGCAGTAGAACTGGTCGGCAGCCAGCGAGGCGTGACCAGTGAGGCTGCTGCTCTGACCGAATTGTTGCCAGCCGAGCGTGGAGTCTTGAGTGATGATGGTCCCCGCCACCACGCCGTCGCGCACCGCGATGATTTCCATGGCGCCGGCAGTGATCACCGGTTCGCTTCGGCCCACAGGGACCTCAGCCGGCGCTGCCCACGTCACGGAAGCCGTTGCCATGCCGACGTCGCCGCTGCTCGTGATGTCGATCGAGAGGCGCTCGTCTGGCGCCGTGGCGTGCGGGGCTGGGGCCTCGTCGCCGCACGTGAACTCGCCCCACCTGTGCTCATACTGCGGGCCGCCTTCGAGGGGGATGTGCGCCACCGCGGGGAGGGCGGCGTCCTCCAGCGCTGGCTCGCTCGCGACAGTGTCGCTCCACGACGAGAGGGCGGCCGTGGCGCCAACGTACCCGCCAAGACCCACCACAGCGACAGTGGCGGCTCGGGCACCCCATCGCATCGCAAGGTGGCGGCGAATCGCTCGTTCCTCGTCGGGCGTCAGTGCGGCCGACGCATCGCGGCCAGCGCGGAACAGCGAAGCCAACGCCTCACGGAGAATGGGTGCGCTCATCGCGTCACCACCTCGATCTCCAACTCCTCAGCACTGACGGTGAAGTCGGGAAGATCGTGCTCGCCCACCAGCGGCGCCAAGACGGCCGTGACGGCCTCGAGCAACGCGACCGCCTCTGCCCGGCCGGTGCGGAACAGGGCAGCCACCGAGTCGACCGACTCGCCGTCGAGGTAGTACCGCACTGCCGCGAGGCGCTCGTGTGGGCGCAACTCCACGAGGGCGTCGGCGAGGCGCTCGCGAGGGGTGCGTTGGTCTGGCTCGGGGGCCTCGTCTGCTGTCCGTGTGGTGCCCGCGTCTTGTTGGTGGGACACGCGATTGCTGCCGCGCTGCGCGTTTCCAGGAAGGTAGGGCGACGACGCATCGGCTGGCTCACGCTCGGCCACGGGCTGGCGCGGCGCTGGGTCTTGCACGTCGGCGGCGCTCGACGCTGCGGCACGCGATGGCGCTTCGGCTTCCGGCGTCGGTTGCTGCTCGTCGGCGGGAGGCGCGACCGGGGCGGCGAACTCGCCGCCCGCGAGCCTGCGTGCCATGTCGTCCCGAGCAGCGCGAGCAAGGGCGGACACGGTGCCGATGCCTGCTGCGGACGCCGCCACCACTACGGCGTCTGACGCCATCCGCCTGGCCTGGTCATCGTTGCCCATCACCAACTCGGCCCAGGCGGTGACCGCAGGAAGCGCCTCACGCGCAAGGGCGACACGACCCGACCTGGACATCAGGACTCGAGCCTGCGCCGTCGAGCGGCCCTCATGAACAGAGCACCCACGACGACTCCTAGGGCCACAAAGAGGACCGAGGCGATCGCCGGGCCAGTCGCGTCGGCCTTGCGAAGGGCCACGGGCTTGCGGAAGTACAGCACGCCCCAACCGTTCTTGACGGCGGCGCGGCGCAGGCTCCTGTCGGGGTTCACCACAAAGCCGTGACCTACGGCGTTGAGCATGGGCGCGTCAGTGATGGAATCCGAGTAGGCGTACGACGCGTCCAAGTCGTAGCCGCGTTCTGCGGCGAGCTCGCGGATAGCTGTTGCCTTGTGTTGGCCGTAGGCATAGAAGGTGATCTGGCCCGTGTACGTGCCGTCCTTGATCTCCATCTGGGAGGCGATCCAGTGGTCCGCGCCCAAGAGCGTGGCGATGGGCGCAACGAGTTCCCCGCCAGAGGCGCTCACGACGACGACGTCGCGGCCGTTTTCTTGATGCCGACGGATCAGCGCAAGGGCCTCTTGGTATACGACGGGGTCGATGAGGTCGTGGACAGTCTCGGACACGATCTCCGTCACTTTGGAGACGTCCCAACCCTTCGCTAGCTCCGACAGGGCGTCGCGCAGCCTGCTGGTCTGGCGCTCGTCGGCGCCACCAACCGAGAACAGGAAGTGCGCGTACGCGGCGCGCAAGGCGTCGGTGCGAGTCACCAGGCCCTCGCGCATGAAGGGGCGGGAGAACGCTGCCGACGACGACGTGGCAATGATCGTCTTGTCGAGGTCGAAGAACGCGGCGCCGCTGCTAGCCATACCTCAGCCTAACCTCAAGGGACGACGCGTGGAAGCGTCACTGCGTCGTCCCCAGGCGCGCGTTTCGCGGCGTCTCCCCTGGTGAGCGGGCCCACGCCAAGGTCAGCGGCCAGCCGCCGCCACGGTGGGCTTGTGACAACACTCGAGTGGGTTCCCGACTGGCTACGCCGTCTCTTGGAAGTGCCGGGCATCACGGACGTGCTCATCAACTCGCCCCGCGAGATCTGGATCGATCGCGGCCTGGGGCTAGAACGGGCCGACGACGTGGTGCCGGGGGTGCTCCCGCGGTGGGAGGCGGCGGACGTGCGCGCGCTGGCCGTACGCTTCGCGTCATTGGGAGGGCGCCGGCTCGACGACGCGGCGCCCGCCGTGGATGCCCGATTGCCTGACGGCACGCGGCTGCACGCCGTGCTGCCTCCCGTCGCCGACGGCTGCGCCGTGGTGTCGCTGCGCATCGTCAGGTCTTCGTCGCTTGAGTGGGAAGACCTGGCGGTGTCAGGCATGCTCCACCGCGACCTCGCCCCCGTGGTGCGCGGCCTGGTGCGGTCGCGGCAATCGCTCATCCTGTCGGGCGCGACCGGGTCGGGGAAGACGACGCTTCTCGCGTCCTGCCTGGCTCAAGTGGACGCGGCGGAGCGCATCGTGCTGATTGAGGAGGCGGGGGAGGTGAGGGCAGACCATCCCCACGTAGTGCGGCTCGTGGAGCGGGCGGCCAACGTGGACGGCGCTGGCGCCGTCGGCTTGTCCAGACTGGTGCGGGAGGCGCTGCGCATGCGCCCCGACCGCATCGTGCTGGGGGAGTGTCGAGGCGCCGAGATCAGGGACGTGTTGCTCGCGCTCAACACGGGCCACCGAGGGAGCCTCACCACGCTCCACGCGAACGCTGCGGAAGACGTGCCCGCCCGTCTAGTGGGGCTTGGCGCGCTGGCGGACCTCAGCGAGCGCGCCGTCGCGCTTCACGCGGCCGCCGCCTTCGGGGGCGTCGTGCACCTGGTGCAACAGGACGGCAGGCGGCGGGTCGCGCAGGTTGCGCTGCTCGATATGGCCGACGGTCGGTTGCGGACGGTCCCTGCCGCCGAGGTTGACGCCGAAGGGCGCCTGACACCCGCCGTTGCCTGGCCGCGCCTCGTGGAGGCGGCGGGACTAATCGCCCCGGCCGAGCCTGTGAGGGCCGCATGAGCGAGCAGCCCTCTGACATCGAAGGGCTTGCCGCCGTCGCCGCAGCGTCCCGGGCAGGCCTCGCAGCGCCCGATGCCTGGCGTGCGTGGGACCCGAGTCTGGCGCTCGACGGTCATGGAGCACCGGTGTGGGACCGCGCCGACACCCTGGCTGGCGAGGTACAGGCGGCCGCCCGGCTTGCGCACTCATCCGGCGTTCCTCTCGCCGACGTGGTCGAATCCTTGGTGCGGGTGGAACGCGCGCGTGGCGACGCCGCCAGGAGGCGTCACGCCGCGATGGCAGGAGCGCGGGCCTCGTCAAGGGTGCTCGCGTGGCTCCCGGCCGTGGGCATCGGGCTGGGACTGCTCGTCGAGCCGCGCACGGCAACGGTGTTACTCGCGACGCCCTTCGGTTGGGCGCTGCTGGCCGCATCGGCGCTTCTCGTATGGCTCGGAAGGTGGTGGATGCGCGCACTCGTGCGCGCTGCAATTGCGGCGGGTCGCGTGCCATGACCGCGCCCACCTCCTTGGTTGCCGTCGTCGCGCTGATGGGCGCCGCCGTCCGTTCCGGCCTCGACGTCAGAAGTGCTCTCGAGCAGGTGGGACGCGCGTGTGGCGGCGACGCTGAGGCGCTCTGCGCGGTGGCCGCCGCACTCGGTACGGGTGCGCCGTGGGACGACGCGTGGGGCACGGCGCCCGCGCGCCTCGAGGTACTGGCGCGGGCACTGGCGCCTGCGTGGCACCAGGGCTCGAGCCCTGTGAGCGCCCTGACGTCATGTGCTGACTCCTTGTTGGACAAGGCGAGCGCCGCGGGGGAGGGCGCCGCCGCCGAGTTGGGCGTGAGGATTGCGCTGCCGCTGGCCCTGTGCCTGATGCCGGCCTTTGTGCTGACGGGAGTCGTCCCGCTGCTGATCGCCCTCGCGGGCGCCGTCATGAGCGACTCCGGCGGGGTTGCACCGTGATGAGCGGCGTCGCACGTGTCGCAACCCGCGCGACCCCTCGACTTCCCCGGCGGCCGTCGGGGAGCAACCGCGGGGCGCCGCCCCGCCAAGGAAGGGAACATCACCATGATTGCTCGTTGGACAAGACGCCTCGGCTCACGCAACGACGACGGTATGGCCACGGTCGAATACGCGCTCGTCACCGTGGCGGCGGCAGCCTTCGCCGCAGTACTCATCGCCATCATCAAGTCGCCAGAGGTGCGATCAGCTTTGGCGTCGTTGGTGAGTGGCGCCCTCGGAGCCGGGTGACTCTGTGAGGCACCTGGCGGCGCACGGGCGCGAGGCGGAGCGCGGCTCCGTCACCGTCGAGTTTGCGCTAGGCCTGCCAAGCGTGGTGCTGGTGGTGGCCCTGGCGCTCAGCGCTATGGCGTGGTCGCTTGAGGTGCAGGCGGCGCAGCGCGGCGCGGGCGAGGCCGCGCGAGCGGCGATCGTGCTGACCGATGCGGGCGCGCC
>NZ_JADQBF010000005.1 GCF_016278775.1 Demequina sp.
GACCACGTTCATCACGACCGAGCTGGGATACACGGCGAGGCCGCCGGGCACGTAGAGCCCCACGCGGCTGACCGGGACCCAGCGCTGCGAGACTCGAGCGCCCGGCGCGAGGTCCACGCTCACGGGCGGGGGGACGGTCGCTTCGTGGAAGGCGCGCACGCGCCTGATGGCCTCCTCAAGGCCCGCCCGTACGGCGGGGTCCAGGGTGGTCAGGGCCGACTCGATGGCGGCCGGGTCGATACGCAGACTGTCCGGCGCGCCCCCGTCGAAGCGGTCGCCGTACTCCCGCAACGCCTGCTCTCCCCTGGCCCGCACGTCGGCCAGGATCGGCAGGACGGTGGCGAGTGCGGCGTCGACATCAATCTCGGCGCGGGGGACGATGTCAAGAAGTTCACGTGCGCTGAGTGCACGCCCGCGCAGGTCGGTGACGGAGAGCATAACGCCAGTCTAGGAGTCCGCGAGCGGGCGTCCATCCTCGTCGAAGTCGATCTGCTGGCTCGAGCCGCCCTCTGCCCACGCGATGGTCGCTGCCACCTCGCCCGAGGCTGACCACAGTCGTACAGTGACCGTGCCGCCGACCGTCTGGTTGATGACCTGTGCAGCGCTCGCGGTCAGCCGGTCCATCGCGCCGGGGCGGTCGAGAGGGCGGGCACGGCCGTCAATCAGCTCCACGCGCACGCCACGGGCACGAGCCGAACGGGTCGCGGCCACGACCACCGGTGTCGTGAGCGACCGGGCGCGAACCGAGTCCTGCAGGTTCGCCTCGGCCAGCCCGTACTCGCGCCGATCTTGGTCGGTCATTACTGGTGACTGAATGATGCGGGTGAGCAACGGGGCGGCCTCCGCGGCCAACTCTTGAGTACGCGCCTCGCGCGTCTCGCGCTCCGCCTCGGTTGCCGCGGCCGACGTGACGAGGCTCACCGATCTCGCGTTGAGTTCTTTGATCCGCGCAGACGCGCGGCGCAAACCACGCGCGAACAGGCTGCACACAAACAGCACCGCAGCGCTGGTTTGGAAGGCAAGCAGTTGGCCCACGAGTCCTCGCCCGGTGTCGAGCGCCCACACCGTCTGCACCAAGAGCATCATCCCGAACGACGTCCAGGCCAGGCCGACACGACCCCTGAGTGCCATCAGGAACAGAACCCACACGTTGCTGATGGCGTACCAGGCCTCGCGGCCCGGTTCGTCGGCAACAATCTGCCAGGCCACGAGCGCCACGGACGCCGGCACCGCGAACGACACGATCGCCGCGTCGCTCGCGGGCATCGGATCTCCCGAGGACCTCAGCATGAGCAGCGCGGGCCCAAGGAGTACCGCAAGCCCCGCGACTACCATCCACGGATTGGCGACCCGGTCGAGGGTGGTCAGCGCGAAAGTCGCGGTGCATGCGGCAAACAGGCCATACACAAGCCACGCGCTCACGCTGCCGATGCCGAGCAGCACCGAGACGTCAGACTCGGCGCCTCCCACGGGGGCACGTCCGCCCGGTGCCGCCGCACCCGTGCGTGGGCTCAACGATGCCGTCGCGCTCATGCGAACCTCACCCATCGAAGTGTCACTACCGTGCCGCGGCCTGGGCGCGAGTCAATGTGCGCGCTGCCGCCCGCCAGGGCCTGCATTCTTTCCATCACGCTCACCCGCAGTCCCATTTTCCGCTCGTTGACGGCACGCACGTCAAAGCCCACGCCGGAGTCCTCCACCGCCACCTGAACCACGTCGTCGGCGATGGTCACGTTGACCACCCGCGTCACCAAGCGACCGTCCGGCGCGGCGTGCCGCAGGCTGTTGCGCACAGCCTCGGCGGTCGCTTCGGAAAGGGCCTCAACCACCTCGGCCGCTATGCGACCGGTGCCCCACTCGCGGTGCCAGAACTCCACAGTGCCCTCAACATCGGACGCTGCCGCCCGCAGCGCCGCCAACACATCTTCTGGTGAGTAGTCGACCGCCTGGCTGGAGCCCGATCCGATGGTGCGAATGCGCTCAAGCGCGGCCCGTGCCGCTCCCGTCACCTCGTCGGTCAGCGGGCTGGTGGCCGCGAGTCCAAGGGCCGTCATCACCTCGTCAAACACGATCGAGTTGATGCGGGCCTGTTCGCGACTACGGGTGCGACTAGCGGCGTCTCGCGCCGCAAGCGCGCGTGTGTGTTGCTCCAACGCGTCCTGTTTGTCTCCGGCAGACACGAGTGCAAGCGCCGCGCCCGCCAACAGTCCGGAGAACAGCACGGACAGCACGCCGCTCAGGATGCCCTCAAGCCATGGCCCCTCCGTGGAGACGCGTTGCGTGACGGCGACGAGCGGCAACTGAGCAAAGACGTACAGCCACACTCCCCAGTGGCGGTAGGCCGCTGCAGCAATAAGCACGGGGATTGCGTTCACGGCCTGGAGCCACGGGCCTGCGTCCATTCGGTCCACAGTCATGAACGCCAGCCAGCTCGCGTGCACCACGAAGAATGCGATCGGGATCACTTTGGCGTACCCAGTGACTGCCCGGATGGGCATGAGGAAGGGCAACACGATTAGCAGCGCCGGCATGACTGCACCCACCGCGAACGCGACGATCGCGTACGCGGGCATGACCGCCTCGCTTTGGTCCAGGAGCTGACCCACGCGCAAGCCCACGAACACCACGGCCGCGATGCCGATGGAGATGTAGAGCACGCGCTGGATGCGTTCGCGCGCCACATGGTTTCCCGTGACGGGTGGTGTGGTCACCGCGCCCGCGACGGTGCGCGCCTCACTCACCTTGGGTGGTGATGGTAACGACATCGCCGCCTCCCTCCCTCAGACGCTGCCGGTCTCAACTTAGCGACAACTGGTCCTGCTCGCCGGGCGATGAAGTCGGCGTGTGTGACAACGCCAACAATCCCTAGCGATTCTTGTGCCGTCTCGACGGCACGGAGGCGCGCGGCACCACCGCAAGCAGCTCGCTGGTGGACAGTTCCTGACCGCGTAGATCGATGGGCCTCAACACGCCCGTCAGGCGACCGGCGCCACGGGAACGCCGTGTGATGGCGCCGCCTCCCCCGCAAGAGTGATCGGACGTACCCCGCAAGAGTGACGGGACGTACGCCCCTCATACCTACGGTTGCGTAAGTTACGCTTGCCGAAACGACGGGAGAGGCCCCCCATGGCGACTCACATCGCAGCATCACCCCACGCTGGCCACACCGAAGGCCGGAGCCTACCGAGCATCATCCAAGGCGGCATGGGCGCCGCAGTGTCTTCGTGGCGCCTCGCTTCGCAAGTCGCACAGGCCGGACAACTGGGCGTCGTGTCAGGCATCGGCCTCGACATGGTGCTCGCGCGCAGGTTGCAGGATGGCGATAAGGGCGGGCACATGCGTCGCGCCCTCGCGGCCTTCCCCGTGCCCGAGATCGCCGAGCGCGCCCTCGAGGAGTACTTCCTGCCAGACGGTCGCGACGAGGCACAGCCCTACGCGGCCGTACCGAAACTGGTGATCGAGCAATCTCGCGAAGCCCAAGAGTTGGCGGTGCTAGGCAACTTTGTCGAGGTCTGGCTCGCCAAGGAGGGCCACGACGGCTTGGTGGGCGTCAACTATCTCGAAAAGGTGCAGATGGCCACACCTACGGCGGCCTACGGCGCCATGCTCGCCGGGGTCGATTACGTGCTCATGGGCGCGGGCCTGCCACGCGAGATTCCTCACCTGCTTGACCAGCTTGCCGGGCACGCCACGGTGGCTTTCCCCGTCGACGTGGTGGGGGCCGAGCGGGGCAGCTACTCCGTCACGCTCGACCCTGTCGACCTCCTCGGGACCGCCTTGCCGCCACTCAAGCGGCCCCACTTTCTCGCGATCGTGTCCGCCCACGTGCTCGCGGAATACCTCGCCCGCGACGACGCGATCCGTCCAGACGGCTTTGTGATCGAGGGCCCCTTGGCGGGCGGCCACAACGCACCCCCGCGCGGCAAAGCCGTCCTCGACGACGCTGGGGAACCCCAATTCGGTCCTCGCGACTACGCGGACCTCGCGAAGGTCGCCGCGATTGGTATGCCGTTCTGGCTGGCGGGCACCTACGGCACACCGGAGGGCCTCGTCGCCGCCAAAGAGGCCGGGGCGGTCGGCGTGCAAGTGGGCACCCTCTTCGCCCTCAGCAACGACGCCAACTTCGAGCCGTCCATCCGCAAAGAGCTGGTGTCCCACGTGGCCGACGGAACACTGCGGGTCACCACCGACTTGCGGGCCTCCCCCACCGGATTCCCGTTCAAGGTGGCCGAGCTGGAGGGCTCCCTGTCCGAGCCGGAGGTAGTCGAGGCACGTCCGCGGCTGTGTGATCTGGGCTTCTTGGGAGTTCCATTCGTGAAGCCCAACGGCAAGGTGGACAACCGTTGCGCCGCAGAGCCGGAAAGGCCCTTTGCGCGCAAGGGAGGCAAACCGGAGGATGCGGCCGGACGGCTATGCCTGTGCAACGCCCTGATGGCCAACGTCGGCCTGGGGCAGACGCGCGCTACCGGCTACGTCGAGAAACCACTCATCACGCTCGGTGCTGACCTTGAGGGGCCGCGGCGACTCGCTGAGCGCCACCCCGGAGGATGGACCGCCCGCGAGGCTCTGGAGTGGTTACTCGCGCCCACTGACGGCTAGCCAGCCAGGCGCGCGCGGTGGCCAGGATGGAGCGCGCGGTGGCCAGGACAAGGCACGCGGATCATTGCGCGGCGTCGGCGTCGAGGGGGCGCTTTCCGATCCAGCCCAGGTGAGTGTGCTGAAAGTCGTCGCTGTGCTTGAGTCCGTACCCGAGCGCCCGGTCGACGCCCACGTGGAAGGCCCACGAAGTCGCCACGATGATCCACGCCTCCGCGCCTGTCGCCGCGAACACGGCCGCAGCCGCCACCGGGCCCACGTACGAATGCCCGGCGTTGTACACAGCCGCGCCGATGCGAGGCCCAGCCGTGTACCCGGCCGCCGACACGTCGAACGCCAGGAACAAAGCGAGCGGCCACCACCACGCCTGCCCGAAGCCGATCACGAGCGACGCCACCGAGGCGACCGCAATGGCCGCACCCTCAAGTTTCTGCCACGCAATCACGGTCATGGCGCCACCCTAGCCCGCAGGCGTCTCGGGGGACCGCCCCACGGAAACCATGTTCGGCCGCACTGTCAGGGGTCACGGCGACCGTGGCGGCGCCGCACGCCGTTCGGGAGGTTCGGTGAGCCCGACCGCCCTACACGGCCAAGCAGCTGGGCCCCAGCGCCGCCTTCAGGTCGCCGTACAACGCCGACGACTTCTCCACCCTGAACTCGTCGCCCAGGCGCATCGTCAGCGGCTTGTCGCCGCCCGTCAGCACCATCCGCACCTCCACTGTGCCTGGATGCGACCGCAGAATCCCCTTGACCTCTTCCACCAACGGAGGGGTCACGCGTGCCGCTGGCACGTTGATCGCCACGGGCGCGTTGTCCACCACGTTGACGTTGGGGATCCGCAACTCGATCGCGGAGAACTGCAGGCCACCGTCTCCACGCTCCCGTGAACGGGCCTTGATGGTGACCACCGAGTCCTCCGTGAGGTCTCGCGCGTAGGTGTCGTAGGTCTTGGCGAAGAACGACACCTCGACCTCGCCCGTCATGTCCTCGAGCACCACGATCGCGTAGGCGTTGCCCGAGCGCGCGATGCGCCTATCCACGCGCGTGATGAGCCCGGCGAATACGACCTGCTCGCCCTCGCCGAGCCCATGCGCCGGTGTGGCATTGAGGATCTGGTGCGTCGCCTCGGCGCGCAGCACGTGGTCCAGCCCCGACAGCGGGTGATCGGACACATACAGCCCGAGCATCTCCCGCTCCAGGTTGAGCAGCGTCTTCTTGTCCCACTCCGGCACGTTGGGCACCTCGACGCGCACGCCGCCGCTGAGGTCGGCATCGCCGCCGAACAAGTCGAACTGCCCCGTCGCCTCTTGGCGCTTGAGGCCCACCACGGAATCGACTGCCTGTTCGTGGATGAGCGACAGCGACTTGCGGGTGTGGCCCAGCGAGTCGAACGCGCCCGCCTTGACGAGCGAGTCGATGGTGCGCTTGTTGCACACCGATGCGGTCACCTTGTCCAAGAAGTCGGGGAACGACGCGTAGTCACCCTTCGCCTCTCGCGCCTTCTGGATTTCCGCAACCACGTTGGCGCCGACGTTGCGCACCGCGGTGAGCCCAAAGCGGATGTCTTTGCCAACGGCCGAGAAGTTCGCCTTGGAGTCGTTGACGTCAGGCGCCAACACCGTGATGCCCATGCGGCGGCATTCGGCCAGGTAGAGCGCCATCTTGTCTTTGTCGGTGCCCACAGAGGTGAGCAGCGCCGCCATGAACTCCGTCGGATAGTGCGCCTTGAGGTACGCCGTCCAGAACGACAGCACCCCGTACGCGGCCGTGTGCGCCTTGTTAAACGCGTAGTCGGCGAACGGAACCAGCGTGTCCCAGAGCTTCTTGATTGCCTCATCGGAGAAGCCGTTCGCCTTCATGCCAGCGTTAAACGGCTCGAACTCCTTGGCGAGCACCTCTGGCTTCTTCTTGCCCATGGCCCGCCGCAGCAGGTCTGCCGCTCCGAGCGTGTAGCCGGCCACGATCTGCGCAATGCGCTGCACTTGCTCTTGGTAGACGATCAGCCCGTACGTGACCTCCAGCACCTCGCGCAGCGGCGCCTCGAGTTCCGGGTGGATGTAGTCGACCTGCTGGCGGCCGTTCTTGCGCTCGGCGTAGGCGGTGTGCGAGTTCGCGCCCATGGGGCCCGGCCGGTACAACGCCAACACTGCGGAGATGTCTTCGAACGTGTCCGGCTTCATCTGGCGCAGCAGCGAGCGCATGGCCACGCCGTCGAGCTGGAACACGCCCAGGGTGTCGCCACGCCCCAGCAGGTCGAAGGTGGCTTGGTCCTCGAGCGCCAGATCCTCCAGCACCAAAGGCGGCTTGCCGTTGTCGACGATGTTGTCCAATGCGTCGTCGAGGATCGTCAGGTTGCGCAGCCCCAAGAAGTCCATCTTCACCAGGCCGAGGCCCTCGCACGTGGGGTAGTCGAACTGGGTGATGATGACGCCGTCTTGCTCGCGCCTCATGATCGGGATGATGTCGATGAGCGGCTCGGACGACATGATGACGCCAGCCGCGTGCACTCCCCACTGACGCTTGAGGCCCTCGAGCCCTAGCGCCATGTCGACTACTTCGCGCGCCTCAGGGTCGGCCTCGACCGCCGCCCTGAAATCGCCGCCCTCGTTGTAACGATCGTTCTTCTCGTCGAACACGGCGGCGAGCGACAGGTCGCGGCCCTGCTGGGGGTCGGGGTACGCCTTGGTGAGCAACTCGCCCAGCGCGTACGGCTTGCCCAGCACCCGCGCGGAGTCCTTGAGCGCCTGCTTGGCCTTGATGGTGCCGTACGTGACGATCTGGGCGACCTTGTCTTCGCCGTACTTGTCCGTCACGTAGCGGATCACTTCGCCGCGACGACGCTCGTCAAAGTCGATATCGAAGTCGGGCTTGGACTCGCGTTCGGGGTTGAGGAACCGCTCGAAGTACAGCTGGTGTTGGATCGGGTCCAGGTCGGTGATCCGCATGGCGTAGGCGGCCATGGAGCCGGCACCCGAGCCGCGGCCAGGCCCCACGCGAATCTTGTGGTCCTTGGCCCACTTCACAAAGTCGGCGACTACCAGGAAGTACCCCGGGTAGCCCTTGTCCGCGATCACATCGATCTCGAAGTTGGCGCGGTCCTGCACGTGTGCAGGAATCTGCTCGCCAAAGCGGTCGTGTAGCCCGCGCTGCACCTCCTTGACAAACCAGGAGTGCTCGTCCTCCCCCGGCGGGACGGCGTAGCGCGGCATGTAGTCGGCGGACGTATTGAACGCCACCTCACACTGTTCGGCGATCGCGAGGGTGTTGGTGAGCGCCTCCGGGTGCCTGTCGCCCCACAGGTCCCACATCTCTTCCGCCGTCTTGACGTAGTAGCCGTCGCCGTTGAACGCGAAGCGCTTGCCGCCCTGGTCGTAGGTGGGCTCGTCGAGGGTCGCACCCGACTGGATGCACAGCAACGCCTCGTGTGTCTTGGCGTCGTCCTTTGACGAGTAGTGAAGGTCATTGGTGGCCACCAGCGGCGCGCCCAGGTCCTTCGACAGACGCACCAGGTCCTCGTAGACCCGCTTCTCAATCTCGAGATCGTGGTCCATCAACTCCACGTAGTAGTTCTCGCGACCGAAGATCTCTTGGAACTCCCCCGCCGCCTTGAGCGCCTCGTCGTACTGGCCAAGGCGCAGCCTGGTCTGCACCTCCCCGGACGGGCAGCCAGTGGTAGCGATGATGCCCTTCGCATAGCGCTGCAGCAGGTCGCGGTCCATGCGGGCCTTGTAGAAGTGCCCCTCGAGAGACGCGTAGGACGCGAGCCGGAACAGGTTGTGCATTCCCGCCGTGTCCTTGGCCCACATGGTGGCGTGCGTGTAAGCGCCACCCGAGCTGACGTCGTCCCCCGCCTGACCCTCCTGCCCCCACTTGACGCGAGAACGGTCCGAGCGGGCTGTGCCTGGGGTGAGGTATGCCTCAAGCCCGATGATGGGCTTGACTCCGGCCTCCGTGGCCTTCGACCAGAACTCGTAGGCGCCGAACAGGTAGCCGTGGTCGGTGGTCGCAATGGCCTTCTGGCCCAGCTCGTTGGCGCGCTGCATGAGGTCGGTGATGCGGGCGGCGCCGTCCAACATCGAGTACTCCGTGTGCACATGGAGGTGGACGAAGTCGCGCGACGGCATGGAGTCGATTCTAGGCGCGGTGGCCGACAGCCAGGGCCGCCGACGCGCTGCCTCCGGCCTCCTTCACACCTCGCCAGGGCGGCGTTCTGGCGCCCGCGCCGCGTACCGTCCCTGACACTCACCGGACACTCCAGGCGGCGTTATCGGCGTGTCGTCCGGCGAGTCGCGGCGCCGGGTGTCAGGGACGGTACGTTTCGCGCACGCGCGGGGTCCGCGACAATAGGCACATGACCTCCTCGCGCCGCACCGACCCTGGCGCGCCCGCACGGGGCGGGGGCCGGGGCGCTGGCGGCGGCGCATCTCGCGCCAAAGCCGCGGCGGCTCGAGCCGCCGTCGAGGTCCCGACGATCACCTACCCCGCCGAGCTCCCCGTCAGCGCAAGACGAGAGGACATCGCCGCGGCAATCCGCGACCACCAGGTCGTGATCGTCTCCGGCGAGACGGGCTCCGGCAAGACCACCCAGATCCCCAAGATCGCGCTCGACCTCGGCCGCGGGCGCACCGGGCAGATCGGGCACACCCAGCCGCGCCGCATCGCCGCGCGCTCGGTGGCTGACAGGATCGCAGAGGAACTCGGCACCACTCTCGGCGATATCGTCGGCTACCAGGTGCGCTTCAACGACACCTCATCCGAGAGCACGCTGCTCAAGGTGATGACCGACGGAATCCTGCTGGCACAGATTCAGCGGGATCCTGAGCTGCTTGCGTACGACACCCTCATCATCGACGAGGCCCACGAGCGCTCCCTCAACATCGACGTGCTGCTCGGCTACCTCACCAACCTGCTCCCCCGCCGCCCAGACCTCAAGCTCATCATCACGTCCGCCACGATCGACTCGCAGCGCTTCGCGCGGCACTTTGCGCCTGGCGGACCCATCAGGGACGACGAGGGGGCTGGTGGGGACGCCGCGGCGCGCCCCGCCGCCCCCGTCATCGAGGTGACGGGCCGCACCTATCCCGTCGAGATGCGTTACCGGCCGCTCGCTGGTGAGACGCGCGGCGAGGAACGCGACCTCATGACCGGCATCACCGACGCTTGCGACGAGCTCATGCGCGAGGGGCCAGGCGACATCCTCGTGTTCCTGTCGGGCGAGCGCGAGATCCGCGACGCGGTGGAGACCCTCGAGGGCCACCTCGGCCCACGAGCGCGCGACCCCAAGCACCCCCAGGCAGTGGAGATCCTGCCGCTCTACGCCCGCCTGTCTTCCGCCGAGCAGCACCGCGTCTTCGCGCAGCACTCCCGCCGCCGCATCGTTCTCGCCACCAACGTCGCCGAGACCTCGCTGACGGTGCCCGGCATTCACTACGTGGTGGACCCCGGCACCGCCCGCATCTCTCGCTACTCCAAGGCGACCAAGGTGCAGCGCCTGCCGATCGAGCCCATCAGCCAGGCGAGCGCCAACCAACGAGCTGGCCGCGCCGGCCGCCTCGCTGACGGCATCGCTCTTCGCCTCTACGCACCAGAAGACTTCGAGTCCCGCGCAGACTTCACCGAGCCGGAGATCCTGCGCACCTCTCTCGCGTCGGTGCTGCTGCAGATGATCTCGGTGGGGGTGGTGTCCACTCCCGACGAGGTGGCCGCCTTCCCCTTCGTCGAGCCGCCCGACACGCGCGCCATCAAGGACGGCATCCAACTGCTGTCCGATCTGGGGGCCGTCACCACGAACCGCACCGGCAGGGCGCGACTCACGGTGGTGGGGCGCAAACTCGCACGCCTGCCGATCGACCCGCGCCAAGCCCGCATGATCGTCGAGGGCGAGCGCCACGGTGTCGCCTACGAGTCCGCCGTGATCGCCGCCGCGCTCTCGATCCAGGATCCGCGAGAGCGGCCAAGCGACAAGCGCGACGAGGCCGACCAACACCATCGGCGCTTCTCCACCCCCACGTCGGACCTGCTGGGCTACCTCAACCTGTGGGCGTACCTACGGGACCGCCAGCACGAGCTGTCCGGTAGCGCATTCAGGCGGATGTGCCGGTCCGAGTTCCTCAACTACCTGCGCGTGCGGGAGTGGCAGGACCTAGTGCAGCAACTGCGGCAGGCGGCCAAGCCGGTGGGGATTCACGTCAAGGCACGCGCGGCGCAGCCCGTCACGTCGGAAGACGGCGTGTCCCAGTTCCTCCACACGTGGGACGAAGACGCCATCCACCGTTCCGTGCTCGCGGGCCTCCTCACGCAGATCGGCATGCAAGACGAGGGCAAGGTCACCGCATCCGGCTTCACGCACCTGCGCGGGGAGGCCAAGGCGATCGCGATGAAGCGCGCCCGCAAGCGCGCCACCAATGAGTACCTCGGCACCCGGGGCGCCCGCTTCGCGATCCAGCCGAACTCTCCCCTGTCCAAGAAGCCGCCGGCCTTCGTGATGGCCGCCCAACTGGTGGAAACCAACAGGCTGTGGGCGCGCGACGTGGCCCGCATCGACCCTGCGTGGGCGGAGGAACTCGCTGGCGACCTGGCCAAGCACACCTACTCGGAACCGCACTGGTCCACCAAGCAGGGCGCCGCCATGGCCCACGAGAAGGTGCTGCTCTACGGCGTGCCCATAGTCGCCGAGCGCCGCATCCTGTGGGGCAAGGTCAATCCCGCCGAGGCGCGCGAACTCTTCATCAGGCACGCCCTGGTTCAGGGCGAGTGGACCACCCACCACGAGTTCTGGAAGGCCAATCAGGCCGCCTTGGCGGAAGCGGCCGATGTGGAGGCGCGCACCCGCACCTTCGGCCTGGTGGCGGGCGAGGAGGAGCTGTTCGACTTCTACGACGAGCGCGTCCCCGACCACGTCGTCTCTGCCGCCCACTTCGACAAGTGGTGGAAGGGCGCCCAACGCCAGCAGCCGGAACTGCTCACCTACACGACCGAGCTCCTCATGCCGGACGCCACAGAGGTTGACGCCTCTCAGTTCCCAGACGAGTGGCCCCAAGGCGAGCTCACCCTGCCCCTCACGTACCAGTTCGAGCCCGGCGCCGACGCCGACGGAGTCACCGTCCACGTCCCCCTTGCGGTGCTGCCCCGCGTCACGCCTGACGGCTTCGACTGGCTCGTGCCCGGCATGCTGCCCGAGCTGACCACCGCGACCATCAGGGCCCTTCCCAAGCCCGTGCGGCGACTGCTGGTGCCCGCCCCAGACGCGGCGCGGGACATCGTCGCGTGGATGGCGGCCAACACCCCCGCGTGGGAGGACCTTGCACGGGCCGGGGACATGGCGGAGTCCTACCGGGATGCCTTCACACGGGCCACGCGCGCGCTGAGGGACGTCACCATCCCGGCCGACGCGTGGGACGAGGTGGACGAGCGTCTTCCCTCCCACCTGAAGATGACGTTCCGGATCGTCGAGCACCACGGCAAGCGGGAGTCCATCGTCGACGAGTCAACCCACCTGCTCGCTCTCAAGCGCTCGCTCGCCCCACAGACGGCCGACGCCGTGCGCAAGGCCGTGGGCGCGTCGCCCGACACCAGGCAAAGGGCAAAGGTCGCCGCCGCGGCGAAGCCCTCCCCAGCGTCGTTCGCTGGCGGCCCAGTATCGGAGAAGGCACAGTTGACCACCTGGCCCGCGGACCTGCCGGGCGGCGCACTGCCCGAGGTCATCGAGTCCGACGTGGGCGGCGGGGTCATCGTGCGCGGCTACCCGGGTCTGGTGGCCGAGAAGGCCGGTGCAGCGGTGCGCATCATGGCCGACGCCCCGACGCGCGATGCGGCCCATGCGGAGGGCGTGCGGCGGCTGTTGCTCACGGAATGCGGGCTGGCCACCAAGCGCATCACGTCGCGCTGGACCAGCTCCGAGTCGCTGACGCTCGCGGCATCGGGCTACGAGACCACGGATTCCCTGGTGGCGGACCTGCAACTCGCGGCGATTCGCGCGCTCACGGCGCCAGGCACGGACGACGACGCGGCCGGGGTGCGTTCGGCCGCGACTCACGCGGCGGTGCGGGGGCGCGTGCGCGACCGACTCGAAGACGAGATCTACCGCATCGTGGGGCTGGTGGTCCCCATCGCGGAGGCCGCTCGCGCGCTTGACGCCGACATTCGCTCGACCACCTCGATGGCACTGTTGTCGACGCTCGCGGACGTGCGCGCCGTCGCCCAAGAACTCGCTGGTGACGGCTTCCTCTCACGCACTCCCCCCGACCGTCTTCGACATCTTCCGCGCTACCTCAAGGCCGCGCGTCATCGGATCGACAAGGCACAGTCGCATCCGGCCAAGGATGCCGAGCTGGCGTGGCGCGTGCGAGAGATCGCGGAAGAGGTGGAGCGCGAGCGCGAGGCGGGCGCCGCGAGCGGCCCTGATGCCGCGCGTGCTGCGCGCATCGAGGCGGCGCGATGGATGCTGGAGGAGTTCAGGGTGTCGCTGTTCGCCCAGCAACTGGGCACCGACGGACCGGTGAGCGAGAAGCGGATTCGCGCGGCGCTCGCCGGCGCTACTGCTCGGTGACCACCTTGAAGGCGTCGTGGTGCGAGATTCCCTCGTCCATGTAGGCGTCGCCGAAGATCGTGTAGCCCAGCTTCTCGTAGAACGGCATGGCCTGATCCTGGGCGCTCAACTCGACGCGCACGCTCCCGCTAGCGCCGTGACGCGCGAGTGCCTGCGCCTCTAGTTCGAGCATGAGCGCGCTGCCCGCGCCTGAGTTTCGCGCGACCTTCCGCACGGCAACACGCCCAATGTGCGGTAGCGCTGGGTCCATCGCTCCGAACGCCCCCTCGCCGTGAAACACGTCTGTGTGGGGCGCAAGCAGGCGGCCAGTGGCCAGCGGAATGCCCTCGTCGTCAACCACCAGCGAATGGAACGTCCTCGGATCGGGGTCGAGCTCATCTCTCTCTGCCGCTGGGTCTACGCCCTGTTCGTCGACAAACACCTCGAACCGAATGGCCAGCGCAACCTCGAGTTGCTCTGGCGTGGTGACGGCGACAGTTTGCATGGACTCAACCTCTCAGTTGCGCGAGCGCGACCGCAAGGTCCGCGGGATATTCGGACGCGACGCGAAGCTCGTCTCCGCGTGTGGGGTGTGCGAAGGCGAGCTCCTTGGCATGCAACCACTGCCTGGTCAGGCCAAGCTTCTTGGCTTGCACCGGGTCGGCCCCGTAGGTGAGGTCTCCCACCAGTGGGTGTCGCATGGCGGTCATGTGCACCCGGATCTGGTGGGTGCGGCCCGTCTCGAGGTGCACCTCCACGAGTGATGCGGCAGGGAACATCTCGAGCACCTCGTAATGGGTGATGGATGGCCTTCCGCCCTCAACGACGGCGAACTTGTAGTCGGAACTTGGATGACGCCCGATCGGCGCGTCGATCGTGCCTTGAGTCGGCTCCAGATGTCCCTGTGCCACGGCGTGATACACCTTGTCGACGGTACGTTCCTTGAACGCCCGCTTGAGGGCAGAGTAGGCCGGTCCCGTCTTGGCGACCACCATGAGGCCGGAGGTGCCGACGTCGAGCCGATGCACGATTCCCTGGCGCTCGGCCGGTCCCTCTGCGGCAAGAGTGACCCCCGCGTCGGCGAGGGCGCCCGTGACAGTCGGCCCCTCCCAACCGGGCGACGGGTGCGCCGCAACGCCCACGGGCTTGTCGATCACGGCGATGTCCGCGTCCTCGTAGAGGACGGTCAGGCCACCGGGGATCGTGGGCTCCGGCATGGCAGCCCGCCGTTGCGGGAGATCCACGGCGAGGGTGCCTTCCCTCACGATGTCTGACCTTCCCACGATCGCGCCCTCGAGGCTCACGCCTCCCCCGTCGATCAGCTCGGCAGCCTTGGTGCGGCTCATGCCAAGCATCCGTGCGACGGCCACATCCGCGCGCTCACCGACCAGTGCGTCTGGCACGGGCAAGTAGCGGGTGTCGCTCACGGCGTCGCGTTACGGTCGGGCGCCGCGTTGGTTCTTGCGGGCTCCAGAAGCCTCTTGCCGAACAGACTCGCCAGCATGAAGACCGCGGCGGCGCCCACGATCGCGATGTCCGCGATGTTGCCCACAAACATGTCGTTGTAGTTGATCATGTCGACCACGTGACCACGCCCGAAGCCAGGCTCGCGAAACAGTCGGTCAATCAGGTTGCCGACGGCGCCGCCCAACGCGACGCCCAAGAGCCCCGTCGCGAGCGGGGTTCTGGCGCGCCTGGCGTAGTAGACGAGTCCCGCCGTGACCACCACAGCAACAATGGTGAGGATCCACGTGTAGCCCTCCCCCAGCGAGAAGGCCGCCCCGGAGTTGAAGACGAGTTGCACGGATATCACGTCACCGATCACGGGGTGCTTGACGCCCGGCATGAGCGCGGCGAGCGCCCACTGCTTGGAGAACAGATCGATCGCGATCACGAGGATCGCGGCCAACCAGACGGCTGGCCGAACTCTCAACGGCGCTCCTCGCGCTGCTTGCACGTCACGCAGTACTTGGCACGCGGGAAGGCCTGGAGGCGGGCCTTGCCGATACCCTCGCCGCACGACAGGCACGAGCCGAACGTGTGGGCCTGGATGCGGCGCAAGGCGTCGACGGACTCCTCAAGCATCTCGCGCGTGTTGTTGACGATCGACATCTCTTGTTCGCGCTCCAGCGCGGTCGACCCGGCGTCTGCCTGATCGTCACCCGAGCCCTCGGAGGTGTGCAGCAGGTCGTCCAGGTCGTGCTCGTTGGCATGGAACTCTTCCACGAGACGCTCAACGTCGGCGTTCAGCGTGACGACGATGTCGCGCAGCTCGCCGACCTTCCACGGCTGGTCACCTTCTCGCACGGCGAGCGCCTTCGCGTCGGCGGCCTTCAGGTCCGCAGGGTCCACCTTGACGATGGGAACTTCGGTGCTTGTCATGACGTCCTCACTTGGGTAACGCAGTGAGAGTAGTCGCACTGCGGGGGGAAGGCAAAGCGCCGCGCCCGGCCTTGCGGTCCGACGCGGCGCTGAAGCGTGGTGGTGCTAGGAGTTCCAGCGCGGAGCGTCGTTCGGATTCTCACCGGACTCGTCATCCTTGCTGGGTGGAGCGGGGGACTCATTTCCCTGAGCGGGCGAGACCGGCGCCTGTTGGGGCGTCCACGGTTCGGTCGAGCCGAACGGGTTCTGTTCGCCCTGAGGCTGCTGCTGGTCGCCGAACGCAGCGCCCGACTCGGGGGACGCGGCAGCGGACCGCTGACGCGCCAGGGGTGCGGCGTCGGCGCTCGGCGCGGCATCTGAACGAGGCTCGGTACCCGGAACGCCGAAACCCTCTCCGAAGGCCAAGGGCGCGCCGGGCTCACCAGGGGCATCTTGCTGAGGAGTGGAAGCCTGCTGCGCGTCAGGATCGGAGGCAGACGACCCCACGGGCCCTGCGCTCGCCTTCGCCGCGTTGTGCTCAAGGTCGCCCAGCAGATTCTCCAGGTAATTGCGCAAGTGGCCTCGATAGTCGCGTTCAAAACGACGCAGGTCATCGATGCGGCGCTCCAGATCGGCGCGCTCGGTCTCGAGGTCCTGCATACGTGCGCGGGCGTCGCTCTCCGCCCGCTCCACAATCGTCTCGGCCTTGACCTTGCCCTCGTCGATGAGGCGGTCACGTGCCTCCTCGCCCGCTTGGACGTACTCGTCGTGCAGCTTCTGGGCCATCGCCAACATGGTGGTGGCCGAGGGCGGGTTCGGGTCCGTAGCGGCCTGCAAGAAGCTCTCTGAGCCCGAGGGCGCGGTGGCAGCGGCTGGAGCCGGTGTGGGAGCCGGTGCTGGCGCGGCGGCTGGCACGACGGCGCCACCCGCCTGAGCCTGGGCAAGGCGCTGCTGAAGTTCGTCGCGCTCGGCGGTCAGAGCGGCGATCGAGTTGGCCACCTCGTCGAGGAAGTCGTCAACCTCGTCCTGGTCGAAGCCCTCGCGGTACTTCGTTTTTGAGAAGGCCTTGTTGAGGACGTCTTCGGCGGTGAGCAAAGCCATGCGTCGTCCATCCTTACGTTGGGGCGGCGCCGGGCGTCCGCCAGTTGTTCAGTCATCACGTACTCCCCTTACGTATCGGAAAGCACTTGAGTTCCTCTTGTGCCGGATCTATGGACCCGCAAGGTCCCAACGCACCTGGGTAAGAACGGCACGCATCACAATAACGGCAAAGAAGACCAGCAAGAATGCTACGTCAAGTCTGATCATTCCGATGGTCAACGGGGGCAATACGCGACGCAACGGCTTGATGAGGGGGTCAGTGACCACGTAGACGGTCTCGACCAAGAGCGCGGAAACCCCGGTGGGTTGCCACTCCCTGGCGAACGTGAAGATCCACGACATGGCGATCCTCGCAAGCAGGAACAGCATGAGGATGAGTAGCGCAAACAGCGCGAGGTCAATGGCGAAGATCACGTGTCAAGGGTAGCCGAGCGCCGCGGGTCGGCCGGGCAACTCCAGCTGCTAGTTGCCGAAGAACCCGGCGTCGGCAGCGGGAGGCTGGGTGTCGACCGCGATCTCGACGTGCGCGGGAGACAGGAGGAACACCGCAGTGGTCACCCGCTCGATGTTCCCGTGAAGGCCAAAGGACAGACCCGCAGAGAAATCCACGAGCCTCTTTGCCTCTGCATCGGTCATCTCCGTCAGGTTCATGATGACGGGAACACCTTGGCGGAATGCCTCACCGATGAGGCGTGCGTCGCTGTACGAGCGCGGCTTGATCGTCTGGATGCGGCGCAGGTCGCCGTGGTCCGCCGGCTGGGACCTTTGCTGGCGCACCGCAGACGTCCGCGGCCGGGAGTCGTGTTGTTCCCGCACGTGGGAAACATCGTGCAGGTTCGTGACGGGCGCGAGTTCTTCGTCGGCGTACTCGTAGTCGTAGTCGTCACGATCCGCGACTTCGAAACCGAAGTACTGCATCGCCTTGCGCATAGCGCTCATGGTTTCGCTCCGCTCTTGCTTGCCGTGTCCTGCATCCTCCACGGTAAGTTGTTCCGGCCCCGCGGCTCCGCACCGACACGCCGGACCTCGAAGGCGCTCACGGGAGTGGCCCCTCGCATGACACCACGCCCGCTTGACGTCCAGTGACGTGGTCGCGCCTGTACGAGAACAGGCGCCGATCCTCGAAAGTGCAGTGGCGGTGGCGGACGACGCGGTCGAAGCCGAGTTCGGCGAGCCTGCCTACCACCGCCCGCGGCAGGTCAAGGGCGGGAGTGCCCCAACCCGTGGTTGACATGGCGAGCGGGTGGCGAGCGGCGACCTCAGCACGCACCTGGCTCGACACTTCGTAGCACTTGCCGCAGATCGCGGGGCCGACGCTGAAGGTGACGGATTGCGGGCGGGCCCAACCGTGCCTGACGTCCACGATGGCCGCGACTGCAGCGTCGACGACACCAAGACGAAGACCCTCGCGCCCGATGTGGGCGGCGACCACGGCGCCCGTCTGCGCGTCGTGAGCGAGCAGCGGCACGCAATCGGCCGCGAGCGTCGCAAGGGACAGGCCCTCGACAGTCGTGAGAAGAACGTCGGCCGTAGGCGGCTCACGGCCGTCGAGGTAGGACTCGTCCAGGCGAGCTACCCCCACGCCGTGCGCGGGTTTCATGAACACCACCGCGCCGCCCGCAGACTCTTCCACCACACCGCGGTTGATCGCGACGACGGATGGGTCGTCGCCCACGTGAGACGCGAGGTTGAGGGTGTCGTACGGCTTGTCGCCGGCGCCGCCGTTCCGGTCGGTGAAGAACGCCCTGACCGGCAGCCCGGCGTCCATCACTACTTGAGGAAGTCCGGCACGTCCAACGCGTCGTCGTCCGACCACGAGGGGTGCACGTGGAT
The DNA here is from genome assembly GCF_016278775.1 of Demequina sp. GTDB lineage: Bacteria > Actinomycetota > Actinomycetes > Actinomycetales > Demequinaceae > Demequina. The sequence goes on from NZ_JADQBF010000005.1 coordinate 18,419, forward strand.
CGCGTCCGTGCGCGGCTCGGGGTCGCGCCGATGAGGGGGTTCCGCGTCCGCCAGCGAGGTGGGCACGGCGTCCAGTTCCATGGGGGCGTCAACGGGCTCGAGTTCTTCCGCGGACGGCGTGGGCGCGGCGCCCTCGATGGTGCCGAGCGCTCCCTGGTGGCGGCGCACAGGCGGTGCCCCGCCGTCGAACCCTGCCGCGATGACGGTGATGCGTAGTTCGTCGCCAAGAGCATCGTCGATCACCGTGCCAAAGATGATGTTCGCCTCGGGGTGAGCGGCCTCGCGCACCAGCTTGGCCGCGGTCTCGACCTCCTTGATGCCCAGGTTGGAGCCGCCCGCGATGCTGAGCAGCACGCCGTGAGCGCCCTCGATGGAAGCCTCGAGCAGCGGCGAGGAGATCGCACCTTCCGCCGCCACGAGTGCGCGGTTTTCGCCGCGAGCGCTCGACACGCCCATGAGCGCCGTACCTGCGCCCTTCATGACGGACTTCACGTCGTTGAAGTCGACGTTGATGAGGCCGGGGGTGGTGATGAGGTCGGTGATGCCTTGCACACCACCCTGGAGCACCTGATCGGCCGCGGCGAAGGCGCCCAGCACCGACAGGTTCTCGTCCTGGATGTCCAGCAAGCGGTCGTTTGGGATCACGATCAGCGTGTCGACCTCGTCGCGCAAGCGCTCGATGCCCGCCTCTGCTTGGTCATAGCGCCGCCTGCCCTCAAAGGTGAACGGGCGCGTGACGACGCCAACGGTGAGAGCGCCGAGTGCGCGGGCGATGCGGGCCACCACGGGCGCGCCGCCCGTACCTGTGCCGCCTCCCTCTCCCGCGGTCACGAATACCATGTCCGCGTCGCGTAGGGCCTCGGAGATCTCCTCCTCGTGGTCCTCGGCGGCCTTGCGACCCACCTCAGGGTCCGCCCCTGCACCGAGTCCGCGGGTCATCTCGCGGCCGATGTCGAGCTTCACGTCCGCGTCGGACATCAGCAGGGCTTGGGCGTCAGTATTGATGGCGATGAACTCGGCACCCTTGAGGCCGACCTCGATCATCCGGTTGACGGCGTTGACTCCGCCGCCGCCGACGCCGACGACCTTGATCGCCGTGATGTAGTTCTGCGGTGCGGCCATGGCCTTCCCTTCAACATTAAGGTTCAACTTGAGGGTTAGGGTTATGTCAAGTCGATCTGCAATGACGGTACGTGGGCAGTGCCCTCACAGGCCGAATTGGCGCGCGTGTCGCTCCAGAAACCGGCTACGACTCCTGCCGCGTGATCGGCAGCGTCGGGGCCGACACGTCGATCACGTCGGCGGTGGCCGCCGCGCCCGATGCCAACATCACGTCGAGCACCTGGGCCTTCAGAGCGGAGTCCTCGGCACTTCCCCACTCGACCCGTGGCCCATCGCGCAAGGTGAACGAGACCGTATCTTCCGTCTGAGCCCCCACCGTTTCCACCCGGTCCAGAATCGGCTGGGGGAGGTTTCGCACCACGTCAAGCACGGCGCCAAGGATCCGGTCATTGTCGGTCCCCAACGGAATGTCGAGCACCGGCAGGCCCTCAGGCACCACGTCGACCTGTCCCACCCTCACCGCATCGGCGTCCAGCAACACGAAGCCGTCGCCGCTCGCAATCGCCGCCACCGGGTGGCGAGGGGTGATCGTGACGCGCAGCCCAGAAGGCCACACCCGCTCCACCGAGGCGTCGCGTACCCCCGCGAGATCGCCCAACTGGTCCGCGACGTGAGGCACGTTGAGGAGCGCAAGCGACGAACCCTCGTACTGCGCGAGCACGGCGTCGACGGCAGCGGCGTCGACCTCAGGCGTCACTCCAGACACCTCGATCTCGTCGAGGTCGAGCGAGAAGAACGGCGATTGCAGCACCAACCAGACGATCAGCGCCACCACCCCCGTCGCCAGGCCATACTTGCCCCACTTGACGGCGGCGCGCCTGCGCTCGGTACGGCGCCGCTCAGCGAGCCGCTCCCGCATCCGATGCGTCACGGTGTCGACACGCTCGCGCTGCTTGACGGGTTGCCACGCGGGGGCCTGCGGGGCGTGCGCGCGCGCGGGAGTAGACGCAGTGCTGCTTCTGGGCGCTGGCGTCGTGCTTGCCGCTCGCGGCGCGACAGGCGCGCGACGGGCCGGCACCTGTCGGGAAGGCACGGCGCTTGGGGGCCGACGCTCAGCCATCGGCCTTGCTCCAGGCGTCAAGAATCCAGCTGGCGGCCTGAGTCACGGTGCCGGACCCGATCGTCATGACCGTGTCCCCTGGGCGAGCGCTCGCTGCGGCGCGCGCGGCAGCGTCTTCGAGACTGTCGGCCAACTCCACTGTGGACCCCTGGCCAGGCGTGAGGGCGTCGGCGATGACCTGGGAGGTCACTCCAGGAATCGGGTCCTCCCTGTCTCCATACACGGGAGCCAAGATGACGGCGGCGTTGTCGATCGACATGGCGCGCCCAAACTCCTCGCCCAACGCCTGAGTGCGGCTGAACAGGGCCGGCTGAAACAGCACGACCAGGCGTTCCGCGCCAGCTGCGCGCGCCGCGGCCAGCACGGCGGCCACCTCCGTCGGGTGATGCGCGTAGTCGTCGATCACGCGCATGCCGCGCACCTCACCACGCAACTCGAAGCGCCTGCCGGTGCCAGCGAAAGACGCCACTGCCTGCGCCGCGATCTCCGGCTCGACGCCCACCTCCACGGCGGCGCACCACGCCGCGGCCGCGTTGAGTCGCTGATGCACGCCAGGTACCGGGACCGCGAGCGGCATGGTGCGTTCCGCCCACGTCACGTCGCGAGGGCCCACCACCACGTCTGCCGCTCCCGCGCCCTCAGGCCTCGGCGATACGCCGTACCTCACCACGCGCACGCCGGCACCTGCCACGGCGTCGGCCACCCTGGCGGCGCCGGGATCGTCGGCACACACGATGAGCACGCGGGCCGCAGAAGCAAAGCTCACGAACGCTGCTTCGACGGCCTCAAACGAGCCGAAGAAGTCCAAATGGTCAGGCTCGACGTTGAGCACAATCGCAATCTCGGTGTCGTAGTTCAGGAACGAACCGTCCGACTCGTCCGCCTCGACCACCGCTATCTCCGCAGAGCCGCCATAGCCGCCAGCGACCGCGCCCTCCACCCCGAACACGCGCGCCCCCACCGCGTAGCTCGCGTCGATGCCGCATGCGTGCAGAATGTGGGCCGTCATGGCCGAGGTGGTGGTCTTGCCGTGCGAACCAGCCACCGAGATGAGGCGCCTGCCCTCGAGCGCCCAGGCGAGGGCCCGCGATCGGTGCCACACCTCGATCCCCAACTCGCGTGCCCGCGCCAACTCCTCGTTCGCCTCCCGCACGGCGGTGGAGATCACCACCACGTCTGCCCCATCAACCGCGGTCGCGTCGTGGCCCTGACTGACGTTCACGCCAGCGTCCTCGAGCGCGGCGAAATAGGCGCTGCGGCGCTTGTCGCTCCCGGTGACGTCGACGCCTCTGGCCGCCACCAGACGAGCGACGGCCGACATCCCTGAGCCTCCCACGCCGATGAAGTGAAACCTCATGCCTTCGCGGCCCGTTCAATGATGCGGGCGAGACGCTCAGCCCCGTCGGTGATACCGATCGACGCGGCAGCGGCACGTGCGGCCTGGCGAGCCTTGTGATCAAGCACGAGCGGCTCGGCAGCAAGTTCCAAGGCCGCGGCGGTGAGTTCGCCATCATGGACGATGCTGGCGGCCCCTGCATCCACGGCCCCCTTGGCGTTGAGTGCCTGTTCGCCGTTGCCGTGTGCAAGCGGAACGTAGACGGCCGGGAGCCCGAGCGCCGACACCTCGCACACCATTCCCGCTCCGGCGCGGCACACCACGGCGTCGGCCGCCGCAAAGGCCGTCTCCATGTCCAGGACATACTCCCGAATCACGTACATGTCTCGGTAGCGGGCCGGGAGGTTTCCGTGGGCCTGCTCGGCGCCGTCGGCCTTGCCCTTCCCTGTGAGGTGCAGGACGTGGATGCCGTGCTGCACGAGCCGCTCGACCACCTCCGCCGTGACGGCGTTCAGGCTGGCAGCGCCCGTCGACCCCCCCGTGATGAGCAGAGTCGGCGCGTCGGCAGCCCACCCCCACGTGGCCCGCGCGCGTCGGCGCAGTTCTTCGCCGACTGCGGCGTCGCGCAACTGCCTGGCGAGTTCGGTAATGGCTGGCCGCAATGGCAGCCCTGTCACCACCCCGCCCTTGAGGGGCGTGCCCTCAAACGTCAGCGCCACCGCGGCGGCCCCGCGTGCGCCCAGCCGGTTGGCAAGGCCAGGTCTGGCATTGCCCTCGTGGACCACCACGGGCAACCGACGCCGACGCGCCGCCAAGTAGGCGGGGGCCGACACGTAGCCGCCAAAGCCCACCACCACATCGGCGTCGATGGCGTCGATCGCTTTGCCAGCTGCCGCGACCGCGGCGGCGAGTCGGGCCGGCAACCTCACCAGGTCTAGCGAAGGCCTGCGCGGCAGCGGCACCCGCGGCACGAGGTGGAGGTCGATTCCCGCATCCGGTACTAGGTGAGCCTCCAAGCCCTTCTCGGTGCCGAGCGCGGCGACGTCGTGCCCGCTGTGGAGCAACGCGTCGGCCGTGGCGAGCAACGGATTGACGTGACCTGCCGTGCCTCCTCCTGCAAGAAGAACGCTAACCACGACGACCTCCAGACAGCACGACCATCGACCGACGGATCACGGAGGGTCTCGCCTTGAACGCCTCGCGCGCGCCAGGCTCGCTCCGCGCAAACGCCATGAGCGCGCCCAGTCCCGCTAGGGACATCACAAGCGATGAGCCACCTGAGGACACGAGCGGCAACGGCACGCCTGTCACCGGAAGCAGGTTCAACACCACAGCGATGTTGATGAAGGCCTGACCCACAATCCAGGCGCCGATCGCGGCGGCGGCGATTTGGGCGAAGGGGTCGCGGTGGTGTCGCACGATGCGACTCACGGCGATGACGATCATGGCGAGGGCGATCAGCACCACCAGCGCGCCGATAAGCCCGAACTCCTCCCCGAGGATGGCGAAGATGAAGTCGTTGTCGGCTGCGGGAAGATACCCCCACTTCTCACGGCTCATGCCTGGGCCCAGACCCCACAGCCCCCCTGACGCAAGCGCACGCGTGGCGTGGACGGTCTGCAGGCAGTTGCCTTGCGGGTCGCACGTGGAGGGGTCGAGCCACAGGCTGATGCGCGCTGATCTCGTGTCGCCGTCGGAAATGAGCACCATGGCGCCCACCGCCGCCACCGCCGCGCCAGGGGCAAAGAACCTCAACGGAAGGCCCGCGACCCAGTACGCGGCTGCGACGATGACGCACACGACAGCGGCGGTGCCCATGTCGCGTCCGGCGAGAATCAGGACCATCACGGCGGCGGCGGCGACCCCGCCGGGCACCATGATGCGCTTGAAGGTGGTCAACTCGCGGCGGAACGTCGACAGCACCATTCCCAAGTACAGCGCCAGCCCCAGCTTGGCGATCTCGGAGGGCTGCAGGGTGACGCTGCCCACCTCGACCCAGTTGCGATTGCCACCGGACGACACTCCCACCGCGATCACGGCCACGAGCAGCACGAGCGCGGCCAACAGGATCAGCGGCGTGACGCGCTTCCACCACGAGACGCTCTGGCGAGAGCCGATCACGAGGGCAGTCAGCCCCACCGCCAGGGCCGCCAACTGGATGAGAAACAGCGTCCAAGGGTTGCCGCCCTCTTGCCGAATAGAAAACACGGAAGACGACGACAGCACCACGGCCAGGCCGACCAGCAAGAGAATGGAGGTGGCGGCCGCCAACAGGTAGTAGCTTGCCGCTGGGGAACTCCAGGCACTCGGGGGACGCGTGCTTTGGGCCGTCACGTCACCCTCCCTGTAGCGCCCTCACTTCCGAGGTGAAGGCATCTCCTCTGTCCGCATAACTGCGGAACTGGTCCATCGATGCGCACGCTGGAGACAAGAGCACCGTGTCGCCCGGTTGCGCAAGACCGCGTGCGGCGGCCACAGCTTCACGCATCACAGTGTCACCCGGGCCGACGCGCTTGAGCGGGATATCGGCGGCGTGTTCAGCCAGCGCCGTCGCGAGCGGTTCTGCCTCCACCCCGATGAGTACCACCGCCTTCAGCCGATCACGCACCCCCGCGACCAGCGCGCTGAAGTCCTGTCCCTTCGCCAACCCGCCCGCGATCCACACCACGGAACGCGACTGCCGACCTCCGAACGCCGCGAGGGCCGCGTGAGCGTTGGTGGCCTTCGAGTCATCGACGTAGTCCACGCCGTCGACGGCTCCCACAAAGGCGGTGCGGTGCTGGTCAAGCGCGAAGCCGCGCAACCCCTCGCGCACGGCCGCTGGCGGCACGTCCACAGCGCGAGCCAGCGCGGCGGCGCTCAGGGCGTTCGTCACGAGGTACGGCGGGACGTCGCCCGCCACCAGATGGGCGAGGTCGGCTACCGCTCCGAGTTCGAGCGCCTCCGCGCGCCGGTGCGGCGTGAAGGCCCTGTCCACGAGCAAGCCGTCGACGACGCCCAGTTGAGACACCGTGGGAGAACCACCGGTGACGCCAATGGCGCGGCAGCCCTCGACCACGTCGGCCTCCTCGACCATCCGCTCTACCACCGCGTCATGCGCCGGGTACACGGCGGCTACCCGTGCCAAGCGGAACACCCGCGCCTTGTCCGCCCGGTACGCCTCGACGGAGCCATGCCAGTCGAGGTGATCGCTATCCACGTTGAGACACACGGCGGCGGCCGGTGACACCGTGTGCGTGAAGTGCAACTGCAGGCTCGCGATCTCCACGGCGAGCAGCGCGTGGCGTTCGCGAGCGGCGTCGATGACCGAGACGCCCATGTTGCCGCACACCTTGACGTCGACACCAGCGGCGGCGGCCATGGCGCCCACCATCTGCGTGGTCGTGGTCTTGCCGTTGGTCCCGGTGACGAGCACCCACGGCGCGTCAGTGGCGCGCACGCGCCAGGCAAACTCCATCTCGGACCACACGGGCAGGCCGGAGGCGAGGCACGACACAACGGCGTCGGAGTGGGGCGAGAACGCTGCGGATGCCATGACGACGTCGAAGGTCGCGAGGTCAAGGCCCTCCACGCTGGGGTGATCAGCGGCGCCGTTCGAGTCGACGGTGACGGCCTCGGCACCGAGATCGCTCAGGGCCGCAACCGTGGACAGCCCGGCGATACCCATACCCAACACGAGCACGCGCGCGCCCGCGAGGTGGGCGCCGCCGTCGGGCTCGACCGGGGCATCGGCGACAGGCATCAGCCGCCTGGCCCCAGGTTGGCGACCCACTCGGCGTAGAACAGGCCCATGCCTGCCCCCGTGAACAGTGCCGCGATGATCCAGAAGCGCGTCACGATCGTCACCTCACCCCAACCCATCAGCTCGAAGTGGTGGTGCAGGGGCGCCATCTTGAAGATCCGTTTACCCCCCGAGATCTTGAAGAAGCCAATCTGCAGCACAGAGCTGAGCACGATGATGACGAAGAGGCCGCCAATGATGCCGCCGAGGATCTCGGTGCGCGTCACGATGGTGATGCCCGCGATGGCACCGCCGAGCGCGAGCGAGCCAGTGTCGCCCATGAAGATCTTCGCGGGCGACGCGTTCCACCACAGGAATCCCAGGCAGGCCCCCGCGATGGCCGCCGCGAGGATGGCGAGGTCGCGGGGGTCGCGCACCTCGTAACAGGTGGCGGCATCGCTGTTGTTCACGCCGCACAACTGGTTGGTCTGCCAGATCGCGACCAGCACGTAAGCGCCAAAGAAGATGAGTGCGGCACCGGTGGCGAGCCCATCGAGGCCATCCGTGAGGTTGACGGCGTTTGACCACGCCGTGATGAGAAAGTTCGACCAGATCACGAAGCCGATGATGCCGATCGCCGGACCCCAGACGGCGAAGTCGAGCGCGGTGTCGCGCAGGAACGAAATCGCGGTCGAGGCTGGATACACGCCCTGATCATCAGGGAACTGGAGCACGAGCAGGGAGAAGCCGACCCCGACGAGACCCTGCAGCAGGATCTTCCAGCCGGCGCGGAGGCCAAGCGAGCGCTCCTTGGAAATCTTGATGCCGTCGTCGAGGAAGCCCACCAAGCCGAGGCCCACCATGAGGAACACGACCAGCACGGACGAGACGTTCGGGGTGTGCGACGTGAGCAGGTTTCCGCCCGCCCAGCCGATGAGGGTGGCGACAATGATGACCACCCCGCCCATCGTGGGCGTGCCGCGCTTGGTGTGGTGAGACGCGGGACCGTCGTGCCTGATGAACTGCCCGAACTGCTTGCGCGTCAGATAGCGGATCACCCACGGGGTACCCAGCAGCGAGAACACCAAGGCGATCGCCGCCGCAAGGACTACCGCCCTCATGAAGTCTCCCTGGTCAGTGCGTCAGCGAGGCTCCACAGGCCCGTGCCATGCGAACCTTTGACCAGCACGGTGTCACCGGGAGCAACGCGGTCCCTCACGAGTGCAAGGGCCTCGTCAATGGTAGCGACGAACGCGGCCTCCTCCCCCCATGACCCTTCGCGCACGGCCGAGACATACGCCGGGCGGGCGCCAGCGCCCACCACCACCAGGTGCGAGATTCCCAAGCGCACCGCGTCGATCCCCAGGTCGTCGTGCGCCTGCACCGAGGCCTGACCCATTTCGAGCATCTCGCCAATGACTGCCCACGTGCGCCCGCCGTCGGCGATCTCGCGCAAAGCCCTGAACGCCGCGCGCATCGATTCTGGAGACGCGTTGTAGGCGTCGTCGAGGATGCGCACCCCGTCGGCACGCTCGGTGAGCGCCATGCGATGCGGGCTCGCCGGGACCGCCGCTGTCACGGAGGCGGCCGCTTGCGCCGTGCTGACGCCGCATTCGCGCGCCACAGCGACGGCGGCGAGCGCATTGGTGGCGTGGTGATCACCCAGCAACGTCAGGTGAACGCGCTCCCCGTCGACGGAGAACGCGGCGCGCCCGCCCTCGACCCGCCGGTCGCGGCCAGCCACGTCCGCCGAGCCGAAGCCGAACGTGACGGTGCGTGGGGCACGGCCAGCCATACGGGCCACGAGCGGATCGTCGGCGTTGATGATGCCCACGCCCGCCGGCACCAGGCCGTCCAGAATGGTTGCCTTCTCTGCAGCGAGGCCGTCTGCCGAGCCGTAGCCGGCGGTGTGTGCGCTGCCCACCATGAGCACCACGGCGATGTCGAGCGGCGCGATCCGCGCCAGATAGGCGATGTCCCCCGGTGCGGCGGCGCCCATCTCAAGCACCAGATGCCTGGTGTCTGGCCCTGCGCTCAGCACCGTCAGCGGCAGCCCAATCTCGTTGTTGAAGCTGCCAGCGGGGGCGATCACGTCTGGCAGCGTCTGGGCCAGCAAGTCCTTGGTGGTGGTCTTGCCATTCGAACCGGTGATGCCGATCACGGTGATGTCGCCCTCGGTGCGCAACAGCGCCAGGTAGGCGGCGGCGAGCGCGCCAAGGGCCTGCGTGACGTCGGGAACGAGAATGTGGGGCGCGTCGACTGGCTGCGACACCAGGCACACGGTCGCGCCGGCCGCGGCCGCCTGTGCCGCGAAGTCATGCCCGTCGACATGCTCGCCCACAAACGCCACATACAAGCAACCGTCCGTCGCTTCCCGCGAGTCCTTCACCACAGACGTGACGGTCGCGTCCACGTCCGCGGCCAGTTCGCCGCCTACGGCGTTCGCGATCCACTGCGCGCTGATGGGCCTCATGTGTCGGCCTCTGCGGCCAGCAGTTCCTCTATCACTACAGCCCTGTCCGTGTAGGGGTGATGCACGCCATCGATTTCTTGAGTGGTCTCGTGACCCTTGCCCGTGGTGATGACGGTGTCGTCAGGGCCAGCCATGCGCACGGCCGTGCGGACGGCCTCGGCGCGCGGCGCGATCTCGTGGACGTCGGCGAGACCTGGCCGCGCCGCAATGACGCCCTCCATGAGTCGCGAGCGGATGAAGGCCGGGTCTTCCGTCTTGGGGTTCTCATCCGTCACGATCACGACGTCAGCGTGGGTGGCCGCCGCGCGGCCAAGGCCTGGGCGCTTGGAGTCGTCGCGCAAGCCATCGCAACCGAACACCACGAACAGGCGTCCCGGCGTCACCCCGCGCATGGCGTCGAGCACGGAGGCCACGCCGTCAGGGGTGTGCGCGTAGTCGACCACGATGAGGGGGGTGGTTGCCGAGCGCCTCGTCACCACCTCCGTGCGACCTGGTACCGAACGCGCATGGGCCACGCCGTCGATCGCCGCGGCAAGCGGAACACCCACAAGGTGGGAGGCCACGATGGCCGCTGCCGCATTGGAAACGTTGATGTGGCCAGGAAGCGCCACCGTCGCGACGTGGGAAACGCCCTCCGGACCGCGCAGGTCAAACTCCATGCCGCCTGATGCGGCAAGGCGCTCCCCGGTCACCACCCAGTCGGCGGCCGGTGAGTCTGGCCTGGTCGCGACGGTCGTGACCGGCACCTGGGCCTCCGCCGCCATACGCCGACCCCAGGCGTCGTCGACGAGCACCACGGCACGCTCGCTCAACTCCGGCATGAACAGTCGGCGCTTCACCGCGAAGTACTCCTCCATCGTGTGGTGGTAGTCGAGGTGTTCGTGACTCAGGTTCGTGAACACGGCGACGGCAAACCGCGTGCCAGTGACGCGCTCGAGGTCAATGGCTTGAGAGCTTGCCTCGGTGACCGCGGCGCCCACCCCCTTCTCGATGGCGCGCGCCAAGAGTGCCTGCAGGACTGGCGCCTCGACCGTGGTGCGTTCGGACAAGCGATGCTCGTCCGCCACGCGCGCCTCAATCGTGCCCAGCAGCGCCGTGCGCTCATGCGCGCGTCCGAGCGCACCCTCGAGAAGGAACGACGTGGTGGTCTTGCCATTGGTGCCCGTGATCGCGATCACCGGTAGCCGGTGCGAGGGGTCGGCGAAGATCGCGCACGAGGCGAATGCCATGGCTCTCCTGGGGGCCTCGGCGACAAGGATCGGCACTGACACTCCCGCAGCGCGGGCGACCTCGCGCCCTTCCTCGTCCGTGAGGATGGCCGCCGCGCCCGCCGCCACCGCGTCGGCCGCGAAGCGTGCGCCATGGGTCGCCGCGCCTGGGAAGGCGCCGAACAGGTCGCCGGTGCGCACGTCACGCGAATCGACTGTCGCGCCTGTGAGCGCGGCGTCGGCGGCGCCCTCAAGGCGATCGACGCGCTGGATACCCGCCCGATCGGCAACGGCATCGACGCTCACCGGACGTACGTGCGTTGGCCTCAACGCCATCGTCATGTCACTCCCACGTGGTCGGGTAACGCGTCACTTCGCCCTTGGTCGGCGGTACGCGCAACGTCTGCAACGCAAAGGTTGCCACGTCCTTGAAGACTGGGGCGGCCGTTGTGCCGCCCCAGATCGATGACGTGGGGTCATACAACACCACCGAGACCACGATCCTAGGGTCATCAGCAGGTGCAATGCCCACGAACGATGTGACCAACTTGGTGAGTTCGCCGTTTTCGTCTGGCGCCTGTGCGGTTCCCGTCTTGCCGGCGACCAGGTATCCGTCGATCCGGGCTTGGGGCGCGGTGCCGTCCTCCGTCACCTCGACGAGCATGCCCATGATCGCCTTCGCGGTGTCTTCTGAGACAACCCGCACGGGCTCCGCATTCTCGCGCGCGGTAACGGTGCCGTCAGCTGCCTCGAAACCCTTCACGATCGTCGGCGAGATCCGCAACCCCTCGTTCGCGATGACGCCGTAGACCTGAACGGTCTGGACGCCCGTCACGGCAACGCCCTGCCCATACATCGTCGCGTACCTGGTGATCCCGTCCCAGTCCTCGTACGGGTGCAGGATTCCCGACGACTCGTCCGGCAAACCCATGTTCGTGGGCTCTCCCAAGCCGAATGCGCGCATGTACTTGTAGCGCGTCTCGTCACTCATCTGTTGACCCACCTGGATGGTGCCGGTGTTGGACGAGTTCACCAGGATCCCGGCCAGCGTGAGCTTCTGATCGGGGTGCGGGTGGGAGTCGCGGAACGTTCGATACGGCGTCTCGTACTCATACGGCGCCACGAACTCCGAGGTAGGAGTTGCGATCCCCTCCTCGAGTGCTGCCGCCATTGTGATGGTCTTGGCCGTCGAGCCGGGCTCGAAGACGGTGGAGACGGCGCGCGAGCCACGCTGGTTGGCGGGTGTGGCGCCGGGATCGCGCGGGTCGACCGACCCGGAATCCGCGAGCGCCAGGATCTCTCCAGTGCGGCTGTCCATCACCACGATGGATCCCGCACGCGCACCGTACTTGGCGAGCGCCTTTTCCAGCGCCTGCTCCGTGAAGTACTGAATGTCCCTGTCGAGCGTCAGCATCACGGTCCAGCCGTCGACCGCGGGAGTTTCGCTGTGCAGGCCCGTGGGAATCATCGTGCCGTAGCGGCTCTTCTCGTACGTTTGCGAGCCAGCGGTTCCCGTCAGCTCGTCCTCGTACAACAACTCCACCCCGGCCATGCCCACGGCGTCTGTGCTCTCGCCGTCCTCCGCCATGAAGCCGATGACGTTGCCTGCGATGTCGCCATTCGGGTACAGGCGCTCAGAGACCGCGTCCCACGTAATCCCGTGGATGCGCTCGGCCCGCACAAGCTCGAGTTGCTCGGCCGTGACGTTCTTCGCCAGGTACTGGAACGTCTTGTCCCCCACCAGGTCGGCCGCGAGCTCCGACTCGTTGAGACCCAAAATGGGCGCGAGAATCTGCGCCGCGTCGAACGGGCCCTCAGCGACAACCGTGCCATCGTCAGTGCGCTGCCACTTCGCGAGCGTGACCTGGTCGACCGCAACGTCATAGCGCTCGACCGACGTGGCCAGCACCACGCCGTTGCGATCCACGATGTCGCCCCGTGGAGGCGTCACCTCGACGGTGACGAGTCGTTGGGCGAGAGCCTCCTCCGCAAGCGGTGCCGCGTTGACGAGCTGCACGTCGACAAGGCGTGCCACAAAGACGCCCAGCAGCAGGAGCGAAGCGACGGATAGCAGTGTTTGCCTGCGGCCAGGCTCCCCCACCTTGGGCGCGAACGGGTGTGCGCCATCCCTGGCGCGCGTCGCCGACGGGCGAGTCCTGGGCGGCTGCCCCTTTCTCGCCCCCGTTGTTCCCGAGGCAGAAGTGCCCCGCTGCGAGGGGCTGGCGCGCGCCATCGGAGGCTTGCGCCGTGAGTCGGCCGATGCTGCTGTCGTTGGCCGCGTACCGCGCGTGCCGCGCGGGCGTTGCGGTGACGGAGGGCGTGGCCCCCTGGGGCCGTCTGGCGGCGTCACTACTGGCCACCCGCCTCGAGCACCTTGCCCGATTCGAGCGTGACAAAACCCGTGCGCCCTGCTGGCTGCATTCCCAACTCGGCGGCGCGGCGCGCGAGGGCCTCCGGTGCGGCGTTCGCCTCGAGTTGGATCAGCGCGGCCGCGCGCTCCTGGTGGAGCTGAGCAATCTCGATCTTGAGGGCACGCGTCGTGTAGGAGCCTTCAGACATGGTGGTGTTCAACACGAGGACGGCCGACAGCGCGGCCACCACGATGCCGACGCACAGCCAAGCGAAAGGGGCGATGCTCCGCGCGTGTTGGGGTGCGGTGACCGCGCGCAAGTGGGGCGCGCGCGGTGGCGCGGCCGCCGGGACGGCACCCGGGCGCGCATTCGATCTCAAGGGTGCGGCGCTCATGCGGCCCTCCTGGGCGTCGCACGGGTGCGCTCCGCTGCGCGCAGCCGCACAGGCTTGGCGCGCGAGTTGACTTCAATTTCCGCCTCTGGCGCCTTCTCGGCTCCCCTGGTGAGCAGGCGCAGGTATGGCTGGGCGTCGTCCGGCACCACCGGCATGCCGGGTGGCACGGCGATCTCTGTGCCCTCAGCGAAGGCGTGCTTGACGATCCGGTCCTCGAGGGAGTGGTAGCTGAGCACCACGATCCGTCCGCCGACGCGCAGGGCGTCGATCGCCGCCACCAAGGCCGCCTCGAGCACGTCGAGCTCGCTGTTGACCGCGATGCGCAGGGCCTGAAACGTGCGCTTGGCGGGGTTGCTGCCCGGCGTGCGGGTCGCGGCGGGGATGCACGCGCGCACCAGATCGACCAGTTGCGCGGAACGCTCGATCGGTTCGCTCTCACGTCGGCGCACGATCGACCGTGCAATCTTGCGCGCAAACCGCTCCTCGCCGTAGACGTGCAGAATCCGGGTCAGTTCGTCTTCGCTCTCGGTAGCCAGCAGCGAAGCTGCCGTGACCGGGTCGTCGCGATTCATGCGCATATCGAGCGGCGCGTCCTGGGCGTAGGAGAAGCCCCTATCCGCCTCATCGATCTGCAGCGAGCTGACCCCCAGGTCAAACAGGATGGCGTCGGCGTGGGTCGCCTCGACCGTCGCGAGCGCACCCGCGATGTCGTCGTACGTGGCGTGATGGGACGCGAAGCGGTCTCCAGCAACGTCGAGCCGCTCGCCAGCAAGTCGGATCGCTTCGGCGTCACGATCAATGCCGACGACGCGGGCACCAGGGCACGCCGCGAGCAGCGCCTCAGTGTGCCCGCCTAGTCCCAATGTGGCATCGATGGCGACGGCGCCGGGCTCTTGGAGGGCAGGCGACAGTAGCTCGACGCAACGGTCGAGCAGCACCGGCGTGTGCCGGAAACCCGCTGTACTCATCTGCCCTTCCCGTCTCGATGCCGCGTCTCGGGGTCTCCCTCCGAACCTCTGGCGGGGGGAAGTCCGTCAGAGCGTTTCGGGGGAAGGCCTCAAGACGCGGCACTACATGTCGTTCAGCAGCGCCTCGGCCGTTGCCGAGTACGCCTCCTCGCCCTCCGCGAGGTAGTTCTCCCATGCGGCTGCGTCCCAAATCTCCACTCGGGATCCCATCCCCACCACGGCCACGTCGCGGGTGAGCGCGGCGTAGTCCCTCAGCGGGGAACTGATCAAAATGCGTCCCTGCTTGTCCGGCACCTCGTCCTGGGCATGGCCCAGGAAGTTGCGCAGGTAGTCGCGCGCCTGCTTGTTCTCGAGCGGGGCCTTGCGCAGGCGGTCGTGCACCTGCATGAACTCGTCCACAGGGAACAGGAAGACGCAACGGTCGAGGCCACGAGTGGCCACCAGGCCGGACGCGAGCCTTCCCCTGAACTTCGAGGGAAGGATCAGCCGGCCCTTGTCGTCGAGCCTGGGCGTGAACGTGCCAAGGAAGACCCCGGTGGGTCCTAGACCGTGCGTCAGTTCCGACACCACGGCTCACCTCCTCGCGCCACGACTCGCCAGTTCGCCCCACATTACTCCACTTCTCTCCACATTTCTGATGATTATGGCGAACTGCACATCCGCCGCACACATATGCCCAGGTAGAGTGCCAAGACACGCGGTGGAGGGACAAATCACAAACTCCATCGTTTAGGCTCAGGAGAGACATCGAAGGAGCGTTCATGAGCCACCCCTTGCCCACCGAGGCCGAACTTGCAGAGGTTGCGGAGGTCACCGCGCGCATGCGCCAGTCGATCGGCACCGTGCTAGCCGGACTGGATCAGGCGGTCACCGCGACCCTCGCCGTGGTCCTCGCAGAAGGCCATCTGCTCATGGAGGACGTCCCCGGCGTCGGCAAGACCACCCTGGCGAGGGCGCTAGCGCTCAGCCTCGACTGCAGCGTCGGAAGGCTGCAGTTCACTCCCGACCTGTTGCCGTCGGACGTCACTGGGGTGAGCATCTTCCGTTCCGACGATCACCGCTTCGAGTTCCGTCCCGGCCCGATCTTTGCCAACGTGGTCATCGCCGACGAGATCAACAGGGCCAGCCCCAAGACCCAGGCGGCACTTCTCGAATCCATGCAAGAACGAGCCGTCACCGTCGACGGCCAGACGCGCCCGCTCCCCCGGCCGTTCGTGGTGGTCGCCACACAGAACCCCATCGAGATGGAGGGCACCTACCCCCTGCCGGAGGCCCAGCGCGATCGCTTCATGGCGCAGGTCTCGATCGGCTACCCCTCCGCTCGCGACGAGATGGTGATGCTCGACAGCCACGACGGAATCGACCCGCTCACTCAGGTGCGCCCCGTCACGGACACGGAGACGCTCGCTCGCCTCATCGCCGTGGCCCGCCGCATCTACGCGGCCCCGGCGATCAAGCAGTACATCGTCGACCTCGTGACCGCCACGCGGCACGACTCCGCTTTGCGGCTGGGCGCCTCGCCACGCGCCGCCTTGCAGTTGCTCGCGGCGGCAAAGGCTCGCGCAGCCATGGCCGGCCGCAACCACGTCCTTCCTGACGACATCAAGGCGCTCGCCGTGTCGGTGCTCGCGCACCGACTGATCCCCAGCACTGAGGCGCGCCTCGCTGGCCGAACTCCCGCCAAGATCCTCAGCGAAACAGTGGCACGCACGTCCGTGCCGACCGAGGCTCGCGACTTGCCTCCTCGCCGGGAGCAGGCCGTGCTGCCCGGAACTCGCGTCACCGCGGTCTAGGCATGGCTCCACGGCCCAGCTCCGACACCGTGCTCACGTCACGAGGCATCGGCCTCGCGGCTGCCGGCACAGTTGTTGGCGGCCTGGGCGTGGGGCTCGCGACACCGCCGCTGGTGTACGTGGGAGTCGCCATGGTGGCCTCTGTTGCTGTCGGCGGGCTATGGCTCATGCTCTCTATCAACGGCTTCTTGAGCCGATTCCCTTTCGCGCACAGGGAAGTAGTGCCGCACCCGTTGACCGTGGGCGTTCCGGGTCGGGTCACGGTCACGATCAGCTCGTCGGCTGGGCGTCGCGGAGGGGCGCTGAGACGAGCGCTCGCTGAGTCCCTCGACATCAGGGAGCAGGCGGCGGCAGAACTCACCGGCGGCCTGAGCACCAAGGCGACCGTGAGTCGCACCTCCGAGTCATTCTCGCTGTCCTACTCGCTGTTGCCCTCGCGCCGCGGGCGCTGGCCACTTGGTCCAGCCCTCATCCACTCAGCCGATCCGCTCGGCATGCTGCGCTCCGACACCTCCGTGGGCGGCGAGGAACTCATCCCCGTGTGGCCGTCTGTTGTCGACCTCACGGCCACCGCTGGCGTGCTGATGGGCCAGGCCGACCGCGTGGTGCTTGGTGCCCGCAGCCCTTCTCCAGACGATGCGGCGTTGCGCGACTATCGTGAGGGAGACGACTTGCGTCGCGTCCACTGGCCGTCGAGCGCCCGCAAAGGCACGATGCTCGTCAGGTCAGACGAGCGGGCAGGAAAGCGACCAGCCACCGTGCTGCTCGACCTGCCCTACGAGTCGGCCGCCCTCGAGTGGTCGATTTCCGCAGCCGCCTCCATCGGTCTCTCGGTGCTCGACTCCGGACACCCCGTGCGGTTCTTCGGCGGCCCCCTCGGCCCCGAGCACGTGCATCACATCGGGCGCGAACACCCCCAGAGCGCACGCGCCGACTTGCTCGACAAGACGGTGGACCTGACTCGTCCCCCGTCGCCAACGGCGGGTTCGGCGTGGCTGCTCACCGCCATCAGGCGCACCGCAGAGGGCGTCTCGAACGGCGAGGTCATCGTGGGTGTGTTCGAGCCCCTCAACGCCGAATGCCTCGAGGCGCTCGTGCCGTTGGGCGACGCGGGCAGGGCGTGGGCCATTGTGCGCGGCGACAGCGAAGACGACGCGGACGCTCAGGAGACGGCCACGGCGTTGAGACGCGCAGGCTGGCGCGCCACCACGGCGCACTCCCGCACAGACATCGACTCCGTGTGGAGTACCCTGCTCACGGCGGGAGACATCGCATGACCACGCGCGCCACCACCGCCCGATCCCCCTGGTACGCCACGCCCGTCGTCGCGATCGGGATCCTTCTGGGGCTCAACGGTTTCGCGACCATGGTGGAGTGGGGAGAGTGGCTCTCCACGGTCGTCGGCCTGGTCGCCGTGGTAGCGCTGCTGATCATCGTGACACGCCTGCTGACCCGATCACGGCTGTTGCCCACGCTCGTCGGCGCCGCGACCGCCGTCATCGTGAGCGTGCCCACCTTCGCGCGCAACGAGGACGGCGGGGCGCACATGCTGCCCACGCCGTCCGCGCTGAGGGACCTCGCGACCGCCGTCGGCGATGGCGTCCACGAGGCGGCCACCACGGTCGCTCCCGCAGAGATGTCTCGCCCGCTCGTCGCGCTCGTGATGGTGGGCGTCTTCTCGGCGTTCCTGCTCGCGGAACACGTCGCGGTGTCGTGGAGAGCCGCCGCGGTCGCCGGCATCGTGCTCCTCGCCCCGTGGATGCCTGCCGTCGTGCTCCAGCACCGAGTGTCGACGTCGGCGCTGATCGGCGCGATCGCCGCATGGGTGCTCCTGCTTGCGCTGACCACCAGACACACGGGCTCCTTCACCTCCTTGTCGCCATGGGCCGCAGGAACCGCAACGGTCGCCACGGTCGCGCTCGTCGCCGTCGTGGCACCGACGGCGCTCGGCGCTGCTGGCTGGGGGGCCATTCCCCGCTTCTCGACGCCCAGCCAACTCGACACGACGTCGCGCCTCAACCTCGCTCTCGACCTGCGCAACTCGCTCACCGCCAACAGCGCCGCACCCAAGATTGTGTATTTCACCTCGGGAAGGCGACCGGAGGCGTTCCGCGTCTACACGCTGATCGACTTCGATGGCTCCGCGTGGAGCCGTCCAGACACCGCTCCCTCGGCGCAAGCACCGCTCGACGGGGGCGTGCAGTGGCCCGCGCCCGTCAACGGCTGGGAGGACAGGGAACTGGACCGCGTCAGCGTGCAGGTCCTCTCGCAGGCCGAGAGCAGCCTGCCGCTGCCGCCCGTGCCCCGATCGGTGACGGTGGGCGGAGACTGGGCCTACTTCCCCGCGCTCGACGAGGTCTCGTCAGATACCACCTCGACCCAGAACCTCAGCTACGAGTTTGAGGCTGATCTGAACTACTTCAGCGCCGATGCGCTCCGGTCCTTGGGGTCGGCCGCCGGTCAGGACCCCTTGCTTGACCCGAGATACTTGGAACTCGCCGACGCGATCGACGTGGACAACGTCGGCGCGAAGGCACGCGAGGTCGTTGGCGATGCACCCACCCGCTACGACCAGGCGATGGCGCTACAGGAGTTCCTCAGGGACACGCAGGTCTTCACGTATGACACGTCCGTCACGCCGTCAGGGGACGACTCGGTCTCGGTGTTCCTCGACGACCGTTCCGGCTACTGCGTCCAGTTCGCCTCCGCCATGGTGGTTATGTCTCGCAGCCTTGGCATCCCCACGCGATTGGCCATCGGCTTCTTACCTGGCGAGCGCGGTTCCGACGGCGAGTCCATCATCACGGGCGCCAACGCGCACGCGTGGCCAGAACTGTATTTTGAGGGCGCCGGGTGGGTGCGGTTCGAACCGACGCCAGCCGTTCAGACAGGCGCGCGGCCCGTCTACGCCGACCCCACCAACACGGGCGCACTCAACCCGTTCGACGAGTTTCCCATTCCCGGGCAGGGGCCCACCACTGCTCCCACCGCGGTGCCGCAACCCGCTGAGGTTCCCGGCACCGCCCAGTCCGGCGACAGCTCGGCTGCTCCGCCGTGGTGGATGTGGGTGGTGGTGGCAATCGTCATCACCGGCCTGGTAGTCGGCTGGCGGTTGATGCATTCGCGGCGCGTGACGGCCGCCCGCGTCGACGACCCAGAACGCGTGTGGGCGTGGCTCCAGGAACGCCTCCCCCACGGCTTCGCCTGGCCCGACACCTTGACGCCGCACGAGAGCGAGGCTCATGTGCGCCGCGCCCTGTTCGCTGACGCGATGTTCCTGTCGGCCGACGCAGATCGCGCATTGTCAGAGTTGGTCGTCGCGGTTTCCGATCACCGCTACGCGCCACAAGGCGCAACGCCGTCGTTTGACAGCCTGAAAGACGATGCCCGCATCGTGATCGACGAGGTCACCTCCACCAAGGCTCCAGACGCTACAGGTCGCCGCTCTCGCGTCGGCGGGCCAAGCGCTCCTCGACGCGGCGCATAAACGGTTCCTTGGCGGCCCGCTTCTTGGGAGGCTGACCGGCCGGGCCTCGCTTGCCCCCGGAAGACGAGTGCTTGCGGGGCGTCAGGATTGCCCACATCGCTGCGGCGATCATCAACGCGAAGCCCGCGATGCCTATCGGCACCACCTGGGATACAGCGCCGACCAACACCACGCCGAGACCCACAATGACACCCAGTGCGCCGCCGACGATGCGGCCGCGTTGGTGAGGCGCCCGTGACATCGAGCGGCCCAACTTGGGGTCGGCACCGAGGTCGCGCTCAAGCTGATCGAGCACTCGCTGCTCGTACTCCGACAGCGGCATCGTGACCTCCTTTGACCCTGGTCGTTACTCCTAGTGTAAAACGGAACCGAAGCGACGCCTAGCCCAACGCCCACGTCACCCGTGTGGTGGTAACGACTAGCCTCCCACGGTCTGTTCCCGCAGGCGTGCATCCTGCCCCGTTCTCGTCGGTGCATCTCCCACCAGGAATGACAGAGCCGCCGCCCCCTTGACGGGGACGGCGGCTCGTCGCGGTGCGAAACCCTTAGAGGGCGCGAACCTGCTCTGCCTGCGGGCCCTTGGGACCCTGTGTCACCTCGAACTCGACGCGCTGCGCCTCGTTGAGGGACTTGAAGCCGTCGGTCACGATCGCAGAGTAGTGAACGAAGACGTCAGCGCCTCCGCCATCCTGCGCGATGAAGCCGTAGCCCTTTTCCGCGTTGAACCACTTAACGGAACCTTGTGCCATGCCTGTAATTCCTTGCCTTCAGATGCCCGGGACGGGAAGCGGGGCAACTTGCCCTACTCGTCGCCGCAATGCCTTGTCCCGTGCCCCAAAAAGAGGCAGGTCGTGCACACTACGTAATCGCAACCATGCTAAGCATGCCACGAATTAGTCGTTTGGGGGGAAATCTCGGCGTTGTTGGGCAAGAAATCTTTCGAACTCAGCGCCCAGCTCGTCCGCGGTGGGCAATGGCCCGTCGACTTCAATGCCGTCCCGACGCGCAGCCTCGATGGCCTCGTACTGCGTTTCGAGGGTCTCGACCAGTGCCTGCACCTCTTCTGACTCCGCCATCTGGCGCACAATTTCGGCCGTCGCCGTCTCGGCGTCGTCATCCAAACTCGAAGGATCGAGCGCCAACCCGGTGAGCCCTTCGACTTGCGTCAATGCGTGTTGGGCGGCTTGAGGCAATGAGGATTGCGCCAGGTAGTACGGCACGTGCACGGCGACGTTGACCACATCGAGCCCCCACTGGCCAAAGCGGTACTCCAGCAGATTCTGAGCCGACCCAGGGACGGTGACGGTGCCGAACATCCCCGGAGAATCGGGGAGCAAGTCTTGCCTGGTGCCGTGCGTTGTCGAACCAATCGGCTTGGTGTGCGGCACGCCCATGGGGATCCCGTGGGCCCCAACGGTGAGGCCCACTCCCAGCCTCGTCACCGCTTCACGGACCGACGCAATGAACGCCTCCCAACGAATGTCTGGCTCGCTGCCGTGCAACATCAGGAACGGCCTATCCTCCGCGTCACGCACCATGTCGATGGCCAGGTACGGCTCGTCGTACGCCGCCCACTCGTTGATCGAAAACGTCATCTCTGGCCGTCGCGAACGGTAGTCAAGCAGGTCATCCACCGCGAACGTCACGACGCGAACGGGTTCCGCCATGGCCACCACGTGGTCTCGGATCAGCAGGCCCACCCTGCCAGCGTCGACGAAGCCGCGAAGCGACTGCAGCAGCACGGCATCGGAGCCAGATGCGGCCGCCCACTGCTCCACACCTTCGTTGTCCCACGTCATGAGTGCCATGTGATCACTGTGGCACGCCCGCGCGCGCGCAGGGTGCGATATCGCGGCCCGCGAACGCCAGCGCATTCTCAAGACGCCTGGGCCATGAAAGGATGGTCTACTGCCCGCGGGAGTCGTGGGCAAGGTGAAAGGGCGGTCATGCACGACGAGTCCACCGTGACGGCGGGACCCGGTCTCGAAGCGGAACAGGGCGTCGTTGACACTCTCTACTCGCGGCTCGACGCCATCAGGGACGAGGCCAACGTTCGCCTTGTCGAGGTGCGTCGCTCGGGACCGTCTGGGTCGCCGCAGAACCGTTCGGAACGCGACGCCTTCGCCACCCTGTACGAGGACCGCATCGCTCAACTCGACGCCGTCGAGGACCGGCTGTGCTTTGGGCGTCTCGACATGGCCGTTGGCGAGAGGCTCTACGTGGGCCGCATCGGACTGTCGGACGAGGACCACGTGCCGCTGCTGACCGACTGGCGAGCTCCGGCCGCAACCCCGTTCTACGCCGCCACCGCCGCGCACCCCTCCGGAGTCGTGAATCGCAGGCACCTGACCACTCGCGGACGCAAGGTGATGGCCGTCGAGGATGACGTGCTGGATGTCGAGGCGCTGCGCGCCTCCGGCCAGGAGGAGTCGCTCGCCGGAGAGGGAGCCCTGTTGGCGGCGCTCGACGCGCGCCGCACCGGCCGGATGGGCGACATCGTCGCCACCATCCAATCAGAGCAGGACGCTGTGATTCGGGCCCCTTTGCAAGGCGCGCTTGTGGTTCAGGGCGGCCCAGGCACTGGCAAGACGGCCGTGGCCCTGCACCGTGCTGCCTACCTGCTGTACCACCACCGGGAGCTGTTGGAACGGCGCGGAGTGCTGCTCATCGGCCCGTCCGCTTCGTTCTTGAGGTACATCGACCACGTGTTGCCCTCGCTCGGAGAGACGGGCGCGGTGTCGACCACTCTGGCCGGGCTGGTGCGCGGCATCGGCCCCACCGTGCGTGAGAGCGACGATGTGGCGTTGCTCAAGGGCCGCGCCGACATGGCTGGTGTGATTCGTGCGGCGGTGCGCGAGCGCCAACGCGTGCCGCGCAAGGATCAGGAGTTTCGCATCGACGGGCGGCCCGTCGTGCTGAAGCGCTCAGATGTGCGCGAGGCCCAGTCGCGTGCCAGGCGCGATGGCAAGCCGCACAACGAGGCACGGGCGGCCTTCGCCAAGGACATGATCACGCGGCTCGCAAGGCAGGTCGCTGACTACTTGGGGCCAGAGACCGAGGAAGAGGACCGCAAGGAGATCGCCCGCGACCTGCGCGACGACCGCGACATCCGCATCGCCATCAACCTGTGCTGGCTGCCCGTCACCCCCGTGGCACTCCTGCGCGACGTGCTGTCCAAGCGCCACCTGCTCGATGCATGCGCCTCGCGGCTGTCCGTCGACGAGCGCGACCTGCTCTTCAGAAGCGCCGACGCGCCCCTGACCGACGCGGACATTCCCCTGCTGGACGAGGCGGCGGAGCTTCTGGGGGAGCTCCCGCAGGCCGCCGCGCGCAAGGACGACAGAAAGGCAGAGCTTCGCTACGCCAAGGAAGTGCTTGAGATCGTCGGCGGCAACGGGGTGGTGACCGCCGAGATGCTCGCAGACCGGATGCAAGCGCCCACGCTGCAGCGATCGGTGGCCGAGCGCGCCTCAGAGGACCGTTCGTGGACGTACGGGCACGTTGTGGTCGATGAGGCGCAAGAGCTCAGCCCGATGGCGTGGCGCATGCTGTTGCGGCGGTGCCCCTCACGGTCGTTCACGATCGTGGGAGACGTGGCCCAGACGTCGTCCCCCGCCGGGACACGGTGGTGGCCGGAAACGATGGACCCGCAATTCCAGGCGGGCTGGAACCTGCGCGAACTGACCGTGAGCTACCGCATCCCGGCCGCGGTCGCGGAAGCTGCTCAAAGCTTTGCGCGCGCGGCAGGGTTGCCCGTGAGCGAGATCAGCGCGGCTCGCGAGGTGGACGATGCGGTGTCAGCCATCTCAGTCCCGCACGCGGCCGACGTGGTCGAGCGGGCCGTCCTCGCGGCGGCGGGGGAAGCGGCGGCGCTCGAGGAGCGCGGCGGCGGCCTTGTCGCCATCATTGCGTCGGCCGAGATGGTCACCGCGCTCGCCGCTGTCGCGCCAGAGGGTGTGGAGGTGCTGACGGCGCGCGATGCCAAGGGTCTTGAGTACGACGCCGTCGTGGTCGCCGATCCCGCCGCCGTCGCCCACGTGCCCCAAGATCTCTACGTGGCGCTCACTCGCCCCACCCGCAGGCTTGTGCTCGTGCACTCTGGTCGCCTGCCGGAGGGACTCGCCGCGGAACACTAGGAACCGTGGAGGCTCCCGCCTCCGGGGTCAGTCCAGGCTGTTCACGGTGACGACGAACGCGCCCCAAGCCCCGTCGTCGTAGCCATCAACGCCCACGTAGTACGCACCCGTCTCCATCCAACTCGACACCTGCGGATCGCGGTCCACGAAGTCGTCGTTGCTGAGTGAGATATAGGCATCGATAAGACCCGAGTCATCGAACGGACCATCGAGGTAGAGCACCGTGTCGAGTCCGTCGGCGCCAGCCACACTCACGGCGTAGGTGCCAGCCTCGCTGATCTCAAGGCACAGCGTGACTGTCTCTCCCACAGGCAGCTCGCCTGCATACTCGGTTGCCGTGTCGATCTGCGGCAAATAGTCGGCGTTTGCCTGGCACAGACGGCCAGGAACGGTCACGTCAAAGTAGGGCGCCTCGTAGACGGTCACCGGCGTCGGCTCCAGTCCCTGCCAACCAGCAAACTCCAAGGAGACGCCGGTCCACATCACAGTCGGAACCCTGTGGAGCCGCGCTCGTAGGAGACAACGTCGACGTCTCCCGCCCACCCTTCT